>SLNI01000127.1 GCA_007133115.1 Thioalkalivibrio sp.
GCCGTGTGGGTGCGGTCGAGCAGCGCGAGCAGGCTCCCGTTGCGTTCGCCGCCGAGGGTTCGGTTCAGCTCCAGGTTCTGTCGGGTCACGGCATCGAGTTGCAGTGTGCCCGCGCGGGACTCGCGGCTCAGCCCGGTGAGGTGTCCGAGGCTGCCGCGATAGCGGTTCTGCACGTAGCCGAGCAGGGCTCCGGCCGCCGCGAGACCCAGCGTCAGGTCGTCACAGCCGAAACCGGAGAGATCGCGGGTTCGGAAATGTTCGGTCAGGACCCGGCGGGCGGAGACCGGGTCGAAATGCCACTCGGGAAGGCCCTGGCTGCCCGCAAGGGTGCCGGAGAGACTCTCGGGCAGCAGCAGTTCCACCGGGTCGAGCCGCGCGAGCTCGGCCTGGAGTTCCGCCCGGTCGGCGACCTCGAGAATGCTGAAGCGGCCGCTGGCGAACTCGAGAATCCCCAGCCCGACCGGCGCGCGCTTCCGGTCGGCGACTCCCGGGCAGATCGCGACAATCACGTTGGACCGGCGGGCTTCGAGCAGGGCCTCCTCCGAGACCGTGCCGGGGGTGACCACCCGTACCACCTCGCGCTGCACCGGGCCCTTGCCCGCGCCAACCTCGCCGGTCTGTTCGCAGACCGCCGCCGAGACCCCTTTCTTCAACAGCCGCGCAAGGTAGGTCTCCATGGTGTGCACGGGAATGCCGGCCATGGGAATCGGCTGGCCCGCGGACTCGCCGCGGCGGGTGAGGGTGATGTCCAGCAACTCCGCGGCCCGCTGTGCATCCTCGTAGAACAGTTCATAGAAATCGCCCATCCGGTAGAGCAGGAGGGTGTCCGGGTACTCCGCCTTGATGCGCAGGTACTGCCGCATCATGGGTGTGTGTCCCTCGAATGGATCTTGGCTGGTCACGTGAGGCGTATCGTCGCTTGAGTGAGCGTTTCGGTTGAAGTCGGGCGGATGCGGTGGGATTGTAGCGGTGTTCGCCGGCATGCACGGCGCATTCGGGGAGGGAGACGATGAATCCTTCGAATCCGATCGGGATCGAGGACACCATCCAGGCGCTTGCGACCCAGTTGCGGGGCCGCGGCCAGCGGCTCTGTACCGCGGAATCCTGTACCGGGGGCGGCATTGCGGCCAGGCTGACCGACGTGCCCGGAAGCTCCGGTTGGTTCGAGTGCGGCTGGGTGACGTACAGCGATGCCTCGAAGACGGGGCTGCTGGGTGTGGAAGTCGGCCTGCTCGAACGCTGGGGCGCGGTGAGCGCGCCGGTGGCCGCCGCGATGTGCGCCGGAGCGCTGGAGCGCTGCGCGGCCGATTTCGCGTTGTCCGTGACCGGGATCGCGGGACCGGAGGGTGGCACGCCCGATAAACCGGTGGGGCTGGTGTGGTTCGGATGGATGCGCCGCGGTGCCCAACCACGGACCGAGTCCCGGGTCTTCCCCGGTGGACGGCAGGAAGTCCGGGCCGCAGCGGCCCTGTGGTCGCTGCACCAGCTGCTCGAATACGTCTCGGAGCCGAATCGGTAGCGTGAAGAACCAGCCACGGAAACACACGGAAACATTCGGAAACAGAAGCTTGTTCGATGTCCTGTCCGCGTTCTTCCGTGGCTCGTGTTTTCCATTGCCAACGCCCATGGATCCCGGCTCTGCGCTTCGCTCCGGCCGGGATGACGCGGTGGGGCGTCCCCAAACCGTCACCCGTGTCCCAAACCGTCACCCGTGTCCCAAACCGTCACCCGTGTCCCAAACCGTCACCCGTGTCCCAAACCGTCACCCCGGACCTGATCCGGGGTCCACGCAGCATGGGATTAGGGATGCCGCCGGCGGGGATGCTTTGGATGCAAATCCGGGTTATGGGATACTCCGACCCCGTTGGAACGACTGAACTCACCAAGGACAAGGAGGATCGCGTGGACGAGAATCGGAAGAAGGCGCTCACTGCCGCACTGGGGCAGATCGAACGGCAATTCGGCAAGGGCGCCGTGATGCGGATGGGAGACGGTACCGCGGTGCGGGACGTCGAAGTGATCTCCACCGGATCCCTGGCTCTCGATGTGGCGCTGGGTATCGGCGGCGTCCCGCGCGGTCGTGTCGTCGAGATTTACGGGCCCGAATCCTCCGGCAAGACGACCCTCACGCTGCATGTCGTGGCCGAGGCCCAGAAGGTGGGTGGGACGGCGGCGTTCATCGACGCCGAGCACGCGCTCGATCCCGGTTATGCCCAGAAGCTCGGCGTCAATGTCGATGAGCTGCTGATCTCCCAGCCGGATACCGGTGAACAGGCGCTCGAGATCGCCGACATGCTGGTGCGCAGCGGAGCGGTGGACGTCGTCGTGATCGACTCGGTGGCGGCGCTGACGCCGAAAGCGGAAATCGAGGGTGAGATGGGCGACACCCACGTCGGTCTGCAGGCGCGGCTGATGTCGCAGGCGCTGCGCAAGCTGACCGCAAACATCAAGAGATCAAACACCTTGGTGATCTTCATCAACCAGATTCGCATGAAGATCGGCGTGATGTTCGGCAGCCCCGAAACCACCACCGGGGGTAACGCGCTCAAGTTCTACGCCTCGGTGCGCATGGACATCCGGCGCATCGGCGCCATCAAGCGCGGTGACGAGGTGATCGGCAACGAGACCCGCGTCAAGGTGGTCAAGAACAAGATGGCGCCGCCGTTCAAGGAAGCCTTGTTCGAGATCCTGTACGGCGAGGGCATCTCGCGCCTCGGCGAAGTCATCGAGCTCGGGGTGAAGGAAGGTCTGATCGACAAGTCCGGGGCCTGGTACAGCTACAACGGCGAGCGCATCGGGCAGGGCAAGGAGAATGCCCGGCAATTCCTGAAGGAACACACCGAAATGGCGGCGGAGATCGAGAAAGCGCTGCGCGAGCGCTTCCTGCCGGCGCGTCAGCAGGCGCGGAGCGAGACTGAAAGCGCCGAGGGATGATCCGCGGGCGGCCTACGATGCCGCGCTGCGCCTCCTGGCACGGCGCGAGCACAGCCCGCTGGAGCTGCGTCGGAAGCTGGAGCAGCGCGGCTTTCTCCCGGAGACGATCCACCCCGGACTTGACCAGCTCCGTGAACAGGGGTACCTGAGCGAGACCCGGTTCGCGGAATCGCTCGCGCGCCACCGGCTGTCCCAGGGCTACGGCGAACTGCGGATCCGGGCGGAATTGCGCCATCACGAACTGGGTTCCGAACTGATCGCACAGGCGCTGGAAGCGCTGGATGCGGATTGGCAGGCTCTGGCCGCGGCGCAGGCCCATCGGCACTTCGGCACGCTACCCGATGAACCGGGTGCGAGACAGCGTGTTCTGCGTTACCTGACCCAGCGCGGATTCCCGCCCGTGGCTGCGCGCGCGGCCCTTTCCGGAACCCCGGAAAGCGGGGATGGCGAGGGTTGAAATTCGCGCAAGTGTTGCATTTGCGTGGTACCCTGTGCGCTTTCGCAACACATGTATCGGACCCCCATGAAGAGCGCCGACATCCGCCGGAGTTTCCTCGACTTTTTTGTCCGGCACGGGCATTCCGAAGTGCCGTCGAGCCCGCTCGTGCCGGGCAACGATCCAACACTTCTGTTCACCAATTCGGGGATGGTGCAGTTCAAGGACGTGTTTCTCGGTCGCGAGAAACGCGCCTATACCCGCGCGGCCAGCAGCCAGCGCTGCGTGCGCGCAGGCGGCAAGCACAACGACCTCGAGAACGTGGGCTACACCGCCCGGCATCACACCTTTTTCGAGATGCTCGGCAACTTCAGCTTCGGGGATTATTTCAAGAACGAAGCCATCGCCTACGCGTGGGAGTTTCTGACCGAAACCATCGGGATTCCGGTCGACCGCCTCTGGGTCACGGTCTATGCCACCGATGACGAGGCCCACCGGGTGTGGGTCGAGGAAATCGGCGTCGCGCCGGAGCGGGTGCTGCGCATCGGCGACAAGCCGGGCGGCGGTTCGGACAACTTCTGGCAGATGGGCGACACCGGTCCCTGCGGTCCCAGCACCGAAATCTTTTACGACCATGGCCCCGGCGTTGCAGGGGGGCTGCCCGGCACGCCGGACGAAGACGGCGATCGCTACATCGAGATCTGGAACCTCGTGTTCATGCAGTACGACCGGGATGCGGCGGGCACGTTGCACCCGTTGCCACATCCCTCGGTCGACACCGGCATGGGGCTGGAGCGTCTCGCGGCGGTGCTGCAGGGCGTGCACTCGAACTACGACATCGACCTGTTCCGGGATCTGATCCGCGCCGCCGCCGAGATCGTGGGAACGGAGGATCTCGAATCCGCTTCCCTGCGCGTGATTGCCGACCACATCCGTTCCATCGCCTTCCTCATTCTCGACGGCGTGTTGCCGAGCAATGAGGGTCGGGGCTACGTGCTGCGGCGGGTGATCCGTCGGGCCGCACGGCATGGACACAAGCTCGGCCGTGACGACGCCTTTCTGTACCGGCTCATTCCGGCGCTCGCCGATGTGATGGGCGAGGCCTACCCGGAGCTTGTGGCGGCGTCTGAAAACCTGCAGTCCATTCTGCGCAAGGAAGAGATCAAGTTTCAGGAGACGCTCGAGAAGGGCATCCGCATTCTCGAAGAGGACCTCGGCAAGCTGCAGGGATCGATCATTCCGGGCGCAACCATCTTCCTGCTTTACGACACCTACGGATTTCCCGTGGACCTGACCGGGGACATCGCCCGGGAACGTGGCCTCAAGCTGGACCTCGAAGGGTTCGAGAGCGCCATGGACGAGCAGCGCAACCGCGCGCGCGCGGCCAGCCACTTCAGCATGGACACCGCCGGGACTGCGCGCCTGAACGTACGCACCGAATTCACCGGGTACGACGGCCTCGATGGCGAAGGACGCGTCGTCGCGCTGTTGCGCGAGGGGCAGCCGGTCGAGGCGCTGGAACTGGGCGAGGAGGGCGTCGTCGTGCTGGACCGCAGCCCGTTCTACGCGGAGTCCGGCGGGCAGGTGGGTGACGTGGGTTCGCTGAGCGCCTCGGGGCTGCGCTTCGACGTGCGCGACACGCGCAAGCAGGAATCGGCGCATCTGCACCTCGGACAGGTCCGCGCGGGACGCATCGTTCTCGGGGCCGCACTCCAGGCGTCCGTGACCGGTCCCCGGCGCGACGCGATCCGCAGGCACCATTCCGCGACGCACCTTCTGCACAAGGCCCTGCGCGACCATTTGGGCAGCCA
>SLNI01000120.1 GCA_007133115.1 Thioalkalivibrio sp.
GCGGCCAAGATCGTCAACAAGAAGATCAACAAGGCCGGACTGGTGGACATCCTGGGCGCGGCCGGCGCGGTCAACGTCCAGGGGGAAGACGTCAAGAAACTGGATGTCTTCGCCAACGATCACTTCATCGCCGCTGTCAAGGCTTCGGGTGAGGTCTGCGCGATCGCTTCGGAGGAAAACCAGGAGATCCTGATTCTCGATGACGGACTGTCCCGCGACGGCCATTACATCTTCTGCATGGATCCCCTCGACGGCTCCTCGAACATCGAGGTCAACGTCTCCGTCGGCACGATCTTCTCGATCTACCGGCGCGTGACCCCGGACGGCGAACGCCCCGATCTCTCGGACTTCCTGCAGCCCGGGCTGCGTCAGGTTGCGGCTGGCTACGTGATCTACGGATCATCGACGATGCTCGTCTATACCACCGGAAACGGCGTCGACGGTTTCACCCTCGATCCAGGCATCGGAGAATTCTGCCTGTCCCACCCCGACATCCACACGCCGGAGAACGGCCGGATCTACAGCATCAATGAAGGGAACTACGTCCATTTCCCGCCCGGCGTGAAGCGCTACATCAAGTACTGTCAGGAGATCGATCCGGAATCAAGCCGACCCTATACCTCGCGCTACATCGGGTCGCTCGTCTCCGACTTCCATCGCAACCTGCTGCACGGCGGAATCTTCATCTATCCCGAAACCCAAGCATCGCCCGAGGGCAAGCTGCGGCTGCTCTATGAGTGCAATCCCATCGCCTATATCGCCGAACACGCGGGAGGCAAGGCCACCAATGGTTCACAGCGCACCCTTGAACAGGTGCCGGAAAGCCTTCACCAGCGCGTCCCCTTCTACGTGGGGTCGAGCGCGATGGTTGATAAAGTGGACGAGTTTCTTCGCCTATCTGGTTCTTTGTGAACGTGACTTTTTCGCACCTCTCCCCTCTCCCGCTTGTGGGAGAGGGGCCGGGGGTGAGGGCCGGGGCCGGGGCCTAGCGCCCCCTCCCCAGCCCTCCCCGCGAGCGGGGGAGGGAGTGGTTCGTTGCCAGGGGTGGCGGAAAGACCGGACCGTCAGTTCAGGAACTCCGCGACCGCTGCGGCGACATCATCGGCGAAGAAGTCACGGAAGAAGTGATCGGCACCGTCGATCGTCACCGTGGTGATGTTGTCGCGGTCACCCAGGGCAGCCATGCGCTCGGGCAGGTCGGCCACCACGGTATCCTCGGATCCGATGATCACCAGGGTCGGGGTGCCGATGTCGCTGATCGCCGTGGGGGTGTCGTTATCCGGATCCGGACGGTAATAGCCCAGAAACGCATTGGGGGAGACATCGAGCGTCTCGCAATACAGGAAACGCACGTCCTTCAGCGTCGTTTCCGTCTGGTCCATGCGCAGCAGCTCGGTCGCCTGGTCCAGACGCACGATCAGGGGCATCCCGCTCTGGGTTTCGTAGCTGGCCGCCGCCTGCTCGGCGTCATGGGTCGAAGGGGCGATCAACACCAGCGCCCGTACGTCGTCCGGATTGGATTCGAGATGGAAGCGGGCGATCTGGTTGCCACCCCGCGAATGCCCCAGCAACGTCACCGGGCCGTACCCTTCCGCCTTCAACCACCCCATCCAGGCATCCAACTCCGAAAAATGTTCGTCCAGCCCGTGGGTGATCGGCCGGTCGCATTCGAACATGCCTTCACGATCATCGATGCCAAAGCTCAGGTTCACCGAAAGGGAATTCAGCCCCTGCTCGGCAAGCAGATCCTGCACCGCGGCCATGGTCTCCATCCGGCCGTGCGCAAGCGTGCCGTGCAGCATGAGCACCACGCCCTCGCCCGGATCGGACACGGCCTGCAGATGGCCCACGAGGCTCAGCCCATCGTGCTCGAGGGTCACCCGTTCGGCTGCCTGCAGGGTCAACGGGAACAGCATGCTCAGCAGCGTGAACAGGACAGCAACGGCGTACTTTCGGGAACGAGCCATGAGGACCTCCGGGGTCGGCAAGGGGATACGCCTGTATAGACGGTCCAGACGCTCGATAATTTCATCCGGAAGCGAACCCGGCAGGCATGGTAGAGTCTGGCCCCCTTTCCTGACCCAACGCAGATCGAAGAGACGCCATGGCGCAGTACATATTCACGATGAACGGCGTGGGCAAGATCGTCCCGCCCAAGAAGCAGATCCTCAAGGACATCTACCTCAACTTCTTCCCCGGTGCCAAGATCGGCGTGCTGGGGTACAACGGCTCGGGCAAATCGACGCTGCTGCGGATCATGGCCGGGGTCGACACGGACATCATCGGCGAAGCGCGCCCGCAACCCGGAATCCGCATCGGCTTTCTGCCCCAGGAACCGCAGCTCGATGGCTCCAAGGACGTGCGCGGCAACGTCGAAGAAGGCGTCCAGCCGATCAAGGACGCGCTCGTCCGGCTCGAGGCGGTCTACGCCGCCTATGCAGAACCCGACGCGGACTTCGACCAGTTGGCCGCCGAGCAGGCTGATCTGGAGGCGCTGATCCAGGCGAGCGACGGTCACAATCTCGAGCGCAAACTCGAGGTGGCGGCCGATGCCCTGCGTCTGCCGCCCTGGGAGGCCGACGTGAAGACGCTTTCCGGGGGCGAGCGCCGCCGCGTGGCACTGTGCCGGCTGTTGCTGTCCGCCCCGGACATGCTGATCCTCGACGAACCCACGAACCACCTGGATGCCGAGAGCGTCGCGTGGCTGGAGCGCTTCCTGCAGGAATTCCCGGGCACCGTGGTGGCCGTGACCCACGACCGCTACTTCCTGGATAACGTGGCCGGCTGGATCCTGGAACTCGACCGTGGCCACGGCATCCCCTGGCAGGGCAACTACTCCTCCTGGCTCGAGCAGAAAGAAAAGCGGCTGGCCCAGGAAGAAAAGACCGAGCAGGCCCGCGTCAAGGCGATGGAATCCGAGCTGGAATGGGTGCGCAGCAACCCGAAAGGGCGCACCGCGAAGAGCAAGGCGCGCCTGAAGCGCTTCGAGGAAATCTCCTCCACGGACTATCAGCAGCGCTCCGAGACCAAGGAGCTGTACATTCCGCCGGGTCCCCGCCTCGGTGACGTGGTGCTGGAAGCGAGCGATCTAGGCAAGGCCTTCGGCGACCGGTTGCTGTACCAGGGTCTGTCGTTCTCCGTACCGCGCGGAGGCATCGTGGGCGTCATCGGCCCGAACGGCGTCGGCAAGACCACCCTGTTCCGCATGATCACGGGCCAGGAAAATCCCGATCAGGGCAGCATCACCCTCGGTGACACGGTCCAGATCGCCTACGTGGATCAGAGCCGCGACGCGCTGCAGGACGAGAAAAGCGTCTGGGAGGAAATTTCCAACGGCCAGGATATCGTTCAGGTGGGCAGTTTCCAGATGCCCTCGCGCGCCTACGTCGGCCGTTTCAACTTCAAGGGCTCGGACCAGCAGAAGCGGATGAAGGAGCTTTCCGGAGGCGAGCGCAACCGGGTCCACCTGTCCAAGGTACTGATGAAAGGCGGCAATCTTCTGTTGCTCGACGAACCCACCAACGACCTCGACGTCGAAACCCTGCGTGCGCTGGAAGAAGCCCTGCTCGACTTCCCCGGTTCAGCCATCGTGATCTCGCACGACCGCTGGTTCCTGGACCGCATCGCGACCCACATCCTCGCGTTCGAGGAAGATGGCAACGTGACGTTCTTCGAAGGCAACTTCCAGGAGTACGAAGCCGATCGGCACGAGCGTCTGGGTGCGGCCGCCGACCAGCCGCACAGGATCAAGTACAAGCGGCTGGCCAGCTGAGCCACGGGCGAGGATCCGTCACCCCAAAGCGCCCCAGAGCCTCGCCCCCGGCGACCCAGCCAGAGTCCGTCACCGCAGAAACTCACCCAGAGCCCGTCACCCCGGAAACCGCGAAGCGGTTATCCGGGGTCCATCCCGCCCACAGCCGCCCGACCCTCGGGCTAAGCGACCTGCACTTCGATCCGTCGCGGCTGCGCATGCTCCAGCTTCGGAATCCGCAGTTTCAGCACTCCATTCCTGAACTCGGCAGTGACCTTGTGCCCGTCGAGTTCCTTGGAAAGCGTGAACACACGCCGAAACCGCGGCAGGCTGACCTCGGCATGCGTGGCTTCCATGCCTTCGGGCGTCTCCAGCGCTACCTCGCCCTCGATACTGAGGCTGTCGGCCTCCAGGTGCAGGTGCAGCTGTTCCTTCGTGACTCCCGGGAGGTCCGCCAGCAGCGTGATCCCGGTGGCGTCCTCGAACACATCGACGGCGGGCAGCAGCGCGGCTTCGGAGATCCCGGCGGCTTCCGGAGTCCGGTTCCTGGTCTTGTCGTTCATTGCGTTGTCTCCTGTTCCGTTTACTCGACGCTGATGCGGCGCGGAAGCGCGGACTCGCGACGCTGGATGCTGACGTGCAGCACCCCGTCCCGGTAGCGTGCGCTCACCTGATCGGGATCGATATCGTCCGTCAGGCTCACCACCCGGCGGAAGCGGCCGGAAAAGCGTTCGCGAATATGCACGGTGGCCTTTGCGTCTTCTGCGGGGAGACTCGGGTCGCGTTCTCCGGAAACGATGAGCACGCCCTTCTCGAGCTGCACTTCAATCGCCGCCGGATCGATCCCCGGTGCGAACGCGTAGATCTCGACCGAATTCGGCGTCCCGCCGACATTGATGGCCGGAAAGCCGCCCCGGCCGAGCCCCCGGATGCTTGGAGACGTGCCCAGGGACGAACCCGTTTCCCGCTGCAGCCGATCAAGTTCGGCAAAGAGGTCGTGAGGAAAAAGCGATCGGTACATAATGGAATCCTCCATTGAACGTGGGTCGGATGCCCCCGACCGGGCCTCCTGCCTGCACTATGGGGCTCGCCGAGGCGGCTTCAATGGCTTGAAATGAAACGGGACCTCGACTACCTGTTGAAACAGGGACGGGATCCGCCCCGCCCCGCGCGCAAGGAACCGAGATGGAATTCAAGGACTACTACAAGACCCTCGGGGTGGCCCGCGAGGCCTCCGCCGACGAGATCAAGAAGGCGTTTCGCAAGCTGGCGCGCAAGTATCATCCGGATGTTTCCAAGGAGGCCGATGCCGAGGCCCGGATGAAGGAGATCAACGAGGCGTATACCGTGCTCTCCGATGTCGAGAAGCGCGCCGCCTACGATCAACTGGGGCGGGCCGCCC
>SLNI01000273.1 GCA_007133115.1 Thioalkalivibrio sp.
GAAGGGGACGCTCGAACAGTGGCGCATGCTCAAGGCGGTGGTGGACGCCGGGGGGTTCGCAAAGGCGGCGACTCTGGTGCACAAGAGCCCTTCGAGCATCAATCATGCCGTCCAGAAGCTCCAGGCGCAGTTGGGAGTGCCCGTGCTCGAAGTCCGGGGTCGCAGGGCCGAGTTGACGGACGCCGGGGCTGCGCTCCTGCGCCGGGCCGAGAACCTTCTCGGTGAAGCCCTGGAGATCGAGACGCTGGCCGTCGCGCTGGCCGAAGGCGTTGAATCGGAAGTCGCTCTGGGCGTGGATCAATTCGTGCCGCAGGACGCCGTGGTCGACGCGCTGGCCCGCTTTTCCACCCAGTTTCCGCATACCCGGGTGCAGCTCCATGAAACGATGCTCGGGGGAGGCGGCGCGTTGCTGCAGTCGGGGGCTGTCGATCTCCTCATCGGGCCATCGATTCCCTCCGATTTCCTCGCCGAGCCGCTGGGCCAGATCCGGATGCTCTGTGTGGCCCATCCGGAACATCCTCTTGCCCGGAAGGCGGGGCCCTTATCGCTGCGTGATCTGCGTCTGGGCCGGCAGGTCGTCCTCCGTGATCCCTCCGTCGGGCCCGTGGGAGAAGGGAGTTGGCTGGATGTCGAGCGGCGCTGGACGGTCGGAAACGTGCAGACTGCGATGCGCTGCGTGAGCGCCGGTGTCGCTTTTGCGTGGCTGCCGGAATGTGGGGTGCGGCGGGCGCTGGATCGGGGTGAACTGGTCGCGCTGGAGCTGGAAGCCGGCGCTACGCAGGTCGTCCCCGTGTTGTTGGCCTTTACGGACCGTGACCGGGCGGGCAGCGCCGCGCGCGGGCTTGCGGAATTCCTTTGTGCCGTCTTCCGCGAGCGTGTTCCCGAGGACCAGTCACTACCGGATTGGTGGTCGATGGCCCGCTGCGGCTCGCGCGTTCGCCTCTGATCCTCTGATACTGACTGCCGCGAAGCCGCCTCTGCCTTTCCTGCCGGGAGCGGTACACTCTAGTGGGCTATGCGGAAAGTTCGGTACCCGATCGCTGCGCCAGACACGCCGGCGCTGCGTTGGGCAAGTTTGAAATAGGATGGCTATTCCTGCACTTGGCCGCCTTTCTCCGGCGCGTCTGACTGTACTCCATGGGCACAGAACTTCCCGCATGGCCCACTAGGTACAACCCAACGGGTGAAATCGCATGTGCGGAATTGCAGGGGAGTTTGTCTGGGGGGATCGGCAGGCCAATGCCGACGCCGTGGCGCGGATGTTGCCGGCGCTCGCCCGCCGCGGGCCGGATGCCGACGGCCTCTGGGCTTCGGGCCGCGTCGCGCTGGGGCACCGACGGCTTTCCATCCTGGACCTCTCGCAGCGTGCACACCAGCCGATGTTCGACCCGGAGACGGGACTGGCGTTGGTTTTCAATGGCGCGATTTACAACTTTCGGGCCCTGCGGGCGGAACTGGAACGCCGTGGCCATCGCTTTTTCTCTACCGGGGATACCGAAACCATCCTCAGGGGCTACGCCGAGTGGGGCGAGGGCGTAGTCGCCCGACTTCACGGCATGTTTGCCTTCGCCCTGTTCGATTCGAAGGCCCAGAAACTCCTTCTCGCGCGCGACCGCATGGGCATCAAGCCGCTGTATCTTGCGCGTGGCCGCGACGGGATCCGTTTCGCTTCGAATACGCAGGCGCTGCTCGACAGCGGCGGGATCGATACCGCGCTGGATCCCGAGGCGCTGCATTTGCTGTTCTCGCTGCACGCGGTGGTCCCCGCGCCGCGCACCGTATTGCAGGGCATCCGCAAGCTACAGCCCGCGCATTATCTGGTCATCGAAGCCGACGGACACGAGCACCTCGAGTGCTATTGGCGGCTCTGCGCGCGGCGCCCCGAGGCGGTTATCGACGACGAGGAATGGCGTGAGCGGATCGAAGCGAGCCTGCGGCGCGCTGTGCGGCGCCGGCTGGAAGTGGCCGACGTTCCAGTGGGCGTGCTGCTGTCCGGCGGGCTGGACTCCAGCCTCCTGGTGGCGCTTGCGGTGGAGGAGGGTGCATCCAACCTGCGCACCTTCTCCGTGGGCTTCGAGGACCAGCCCGAGGAGAAGGGCTCCGAATTCGAATACTCGGATCCGGTGGCTGCGCGCTACGCCACCGACCACCAGCGTTTGCTGATTCCGAACAGCGAGGTGCTGCGTCGGCTGCCGGAGGCCGTGGCGGCCATGGCCGAGCCGATGTTCGGGCAGGATGCGGTGGCGTTCTACCTGCTGGCGGAGCAGGTGTCGCAGCATGTGAAAGTGGTGCAGTCGGGGCAGGGGGCCGACGAGGTGTTCGGTGGATATTTCTGGTATCCGAACATGGCGGAGGAACGCGCGGGTGACTGGGCCGACCGGTTCCGGCGGCATTATTTCGACCGTGACGATCCCGAGATGCGGGAGCTTCTGGCCAATCCCCCGGCAACGGATATCGCCGGAGAATGGCTGCGCGAGGCGTTCGCCGCTCTTGAGACCGACCGCGCGGACAGCTTCATCGATGCCGTGCTGGCTCTGGATGTCACGACGCTGATCGTCGATGACCCGGTGAAGCGCGTGGACAACATGACGATGGCGTTCGGCCTCGAGGCCCGAGTTCCCTTCCTCGACCACGAACTGGTCGAGCTTGCCGCCAGCATGCCGCCGCACCTGAAACTGGGCGACGATGGCAAGAAAGTGCTGAAGCAGATCGCGCGCGGGCGCCTGCCGGACGCGGTCCTGGATCGGCCGAAGGGCTATTTCCCGGTGCCGGCCCTCAAGTACGTTCGCGGCGAGTTTCTCGGCTTCATGCGCGACATCCTGGGTTCGCAGGCGGCGCGGGAACGCGGGATCTATCGCCCGGAGTACCTGCAGCGGCTGCTCGCCGAGCCGGACCAGCATTTCACCCGCATCCAGGGCTCCAAGCTATGGCACCTCGCGCTGCTCGAGTTCTGGCTGCAGACACACGTCGACCGCGTGTAAGCCAATCTGGAACCGCGGCTGTGTGCGCTTGGACGTAGCAGGGGTGGGAGCGCGGAGGCTTGTGATCCGTCGGCGGGTGTCGGCAGCAGGGATGCTGCCGTCAAGCCTACAGGGATGTATCCACGGCGTCCCGCCGACGGATCACAAGCCTCCGCGCGGGTCGGTCTGTTTGCGTTTTCACGTGTTGAGGTAATTCAGCGGCAGCGCGGTGCGGTCGACGACGCGGCGCAGCACGAAACTGGTGTGTACGCTGCTCACGCCCTCGAGTCGGGTGATCCGGCGCAGCAGGAAATCCTGGTAGGCGTCCATGTCGGGCACCACGACCTGCAGCAGGTAATCGGCGGCCTGGCCGGTGATCAGGAAGCAGTGCTGAACCTCCGGATAGGCGGCAACCGCCTCTTCGAACGCCGCAAAGCGTTCTGGCGTGTGCCGGTCCATGCCGATCTGGATCAGGGCCGTGATCTCGAGCCCCAGGCGCTTGCGTTCCAGCAGCGCCACGCGTCCCAGGATGATGCCCGCCTCCTCCAGTGCGCGCACCCGGCGCAGACAGGGCGATGGACTCAGTCCGACCTTTTCCGCGAGTTCCTGGTTGGACAGGCCCGCATCGTGTTGCAGTGCCTCGAGGATGCGCCGGTCGGTGCGGTCCAGCGGGTGGGGTTTGGCGCTCAGGGTTGAGGTCATCGATAAATGCTCGATAAGTGAGTTATTGCGCAATTATATTGCATAATGGACTTCATTAGCATTCATTTAGGCGAAAAATTGCGCTCTCATTCGAATATCATGGTTCCTCAGAGGGATGGCAGGCCCGGGTTCGGTCCCGGGACGCCACGAACCGAAATGAATGAGGAAGGCCCATGGAACCGAACCGATTCGATCATCGCAAGTATGCTCCCGCCCCCGTGATCGCCAAGCCCGACCGCCGCTGGCCGAGTCGCCGGATCGAGCGGGCTCCGCTTCTGGCCAGCGTGGATCTGCGTGATGGCAACCAGGCTCTGGAACGCCCGATGTCGGTGGCGCAGAAGCTGCGTTTTTTCGATCTGCTGGTCGGGATCGGGTTAACCGAGGTCGAAGTGGGGTTTCCCTCGGCCTCGCAGACGGATTTCGAGTTCACCCGCCGCCTGATCGAAGAGGGTCGAATCCCCGACCACGTGACCATCCAGGTGCTGACTCAGGCCCGTGAGGATCTGATTCGCCGGACCTTCGAATCCCTGCAGGGCGTGCCGCGCGCGATCGTGCACGTGTATAACTCAACCAACCCGGCCCAGCGGGAACAGGTTTTCGGTCTGGACCGCGCCGGCGTGCGCACGATCGCCGAGAACGGCGCGCGGTGGGTGCGGGACATCGCGCAGGAATATCCAGACACGCAGTGGACCTTCCAGTATTCGCCGGAAAGCTACTCGGCGACCGAACCCGATTACGCGGTGGAGGTGGTCGACGCGGTGAACGCGATCTGGCGCCCGGATCAGGGGCAGCGGGTGATCATCAACCTGCCGGCCACCGTGGAGATCACACTTCCCAACGTGTTCGCCGATCAGGTCGAGTGGTTCTGCGATCACGTAGCGATGCGCGAGCATTTCGTGCTGTCCCTGCACACGCACAATGACCGGGGGACCGGCGTGGCGGCGGCCGAGCTGGGCGTGCTGGCCGGAGCCGATCGTCTGGAGGGTACGTTGTTCGGGAACGGCGAACGCACGGGCAACATGGATCTCGTCACCCTGGCGATGAACCTGTATTCACAGGGGGTGGACCCCACCGTGGATCTGTCCGGTATCGAGGCTGTCGAGGCGGTCTACCGGGCGTGTACCGGATTGCCCGTACACCCCCGCCATCCCTGGGCCGGCGAACTGGTCTACACCGCGTTTTCCGGCAGTCACCAGGACGCCATCCGCAAGGGAATGGCGCATTACCAGCGGGTGGGTGGGTCCTGGCAGGTCCCGTATCTGCCCATCGATCCGCGCGATCTGGGTCGGCAATACGAAGCCGTGGTGCGCATCAACAGTCAGTCGGGGAAGGGCGGGGTCGCCCATGTGCTGGAGCGAGACCACGGCATCACCGTACCCCGATGGTTGTCCGTGGATTTCGCGCGGGCTGTGCAGGTCGAAGCCGAGGCGACCGGCGCCGAGGTGAACTCGCAGACCGTTCGGGCGTTGTTCGAGCGCATTTACCTGGA
>SLNI01000002.1 GCA_007133115.1 Thioalkalivibrio sp.
CTGAACCTCGGGCTGCTCCTTGTGCTCCTGGGGCATGCCCTGGGCGAATACCGGCTCGATGCGATCGATCGCGTCGAGATCTGGACCTACGACCTGCGCCTGCTCGCCACTGCAAAAGTCGACCCGGATTCCACGGTCGTGATCGTGGACATCGATGAGCCCAGTCTGGCAGCGGTGGGACGCTGGCCCTGGCCCCGTCACCTGATTGCGTCCCTTCTGGATGAACTGATCGAGCGCCAGGGGGTTGCTTTGGTTGCGTTCGACGTGGTTTTCGCGGAACCCGACGAGAGTAGCGGTTTGCCCGTGCTGGAACGGTTGGCTACGGGGGCTTTTCAGGATCAACCCGAATTCATGGCCGTGCTCGACGAACTGCGGCCGACGCTGGACAACGATGCCCGATTTGCCGAGGCGCTGCGGAATCGTCCCGTTCTACTGGGCTACTATTTCAGCGGGGGGGCGGATGCCGTGAGGGTAGGGCAGCTGCCCGACCCGCTTTTTCGCGAAACGGATTTTGGTGGGCGCCGGATACCTTTGGTGCGTGGGGATGGGTACGGGGCAAATATCCCGGAACTGCAGCAGGCGGCATCGGGAGCCGGGCATTTCACCCCGCTTTTCGATGTCGACGGCATTACGCGCAGGGTTCCGCTCCTGATCGAGTTCGACGGTGGGTACTACGAGTCACTGTCGCTGGCGGCGGCCCGGCTCTATCTGGGTGGCGCCGTTCCCCGACCGGTCTTCGGTGAAACCAGGGCGGGAGACTATTTCGCGCTCGAGGCCCTGAACGTGGCCGGCCGAAAAATCCCGGTGGACCGTCTTGGCGCGGCGTTGGTGCCCTATGCGGGTCCGCAGGGAAGTTACCGCTACATATCGGTTACCGAGGTCCTTCAGGGAGCACTCCCCGCCGGGTCGCTCGCCGGGAAGATTGTACTGATCGGAACCTCGGCCACCGGCTTGATGGATCTTCGCGCCACGCCCGTCGGCAATGCGTACCCGGGCGTCGAGATTCACGCGAATCTCGTTCACGGCATCATCAGTGAGTCGATCCTGTACGAACCGGCCTATCTGGAAGGTCTCGAAATACTCGCGGTCGTGATCGTCGGCGGGCTGCTGATGTTCCTGATGCCGAAGCTGGGTCCCGCAGTCGCACTGGTCACCGTGGCGGGCCTCACGCTGGCCCTGTTCGCCGGGGGGCTCTACCTCTGGCAGCAGCACCTCGTGGTCATGCCGATGGCGCTGCTGCTGCTGACGGTTCTGGGGATGTACCTGCTCGACACCATTTATGCGCTTTTCGTCGAGAACCGTGCCAGATCCCGGGTGTCGGCCCTGTTCGGGCAGTACGTTCCGCCGAGGGTGGTCGATGCCCTGGCGGACAACCCGGAGGCCGCTTCGATGGAGGGCGAAAGCCGGGAGATGACCGTGTTGTTTTCGGACGTGCGCGATTTCACCCGGATTTCGGAGAGTCTCCCGGCCAATCAACTGTCGGCCCTCATGAACGATTACCTCTCGGTGATGACCCGCGCGATCCAGTCGGAGAACGGCACGGTGGATAAGTACATCGGCGACGCGATCATGGCCTTCTGGGGTGCGCCCCTACCGCAGCAGGATCATGCGGCACGCTCCGTGCGCACGGCACTGGCGATGCAGGAGGCGGCCAACGGCTTGCGCGAGGTCTATGCCGGTCGGGGCTGGCCTTTGTTGCACGTGGGCATCGGGATCAACACCGGTGTCATGAGTGTCGGGAACATGGGCTCGGAATTCCGGCGGGCCTATACGGTCCTCGGTGACGCGGTGAATCTGGCTTCGCGTCTGGAGATGCTCACGAAGCATTACGGGGTGGGTATCATCGTGAGCGAGGGCACGCGGGCGGAAACGGAAGCGGCGTTCCATTATCGTGAACTGGACAGGATCCTGGTGCGCGGAAAGGAGCACGCGGTGAGCATTCACCAGCCCGTGGCGGTGCGGTCGGCACCCGCTGCGCCTTTGCCGGGAGACATGGCGGAGCGCTGCATGATCTATGCCGAGATGCTTCAGGCCTACCGGGACCGGGATTGGGATCGGGCTGAGCATGCTCTCGAACGTCTGGGGAAGCGGGACGAGTCCGACGGGCTCATCCGGTGTTTTCGAGACCGCATCAATGGTTTCCGCGTGGCTCCGCCACCAGAGGACTGGACGGGCGTCTATCGCTTCGAAACGAAGTGACCCGCTTGAATCGATGGGTTGGCCCTGTGGAGCGGGCGCGGAAACCGCCAAATCCATGCAGGCGGGACAGGCGGATCGCCTGGCGTTATGCTTCCATTCTAGTTTGGTTTTTTGCGGCGTAGCCCATGGATCAATTCAGCCATATGCGTTCGCTGATGGAACGCTTCCCCCCGCTGGCAGCGCTACCCAAGATTTCCCGTGACCGTTTGGCCACCGCCGCCCAGCTTGTGAGCGTGCCTGCCGGACAGTGGGTGTTTCGTGGCAAGGAGGATCGCGGAGACCGCCATTTCCTGCTCTCCGGCCGTGTTCGGTTGGCGCGGACAAACGGGGAGACGCACACGATCGCAGCCGGCCAGCCCGAGGCCGGTGCGGCGCTTGAGGGCGATCTTCCCCGGGAATGGGAGTGCCAGGCACTCGAGCCCGTTCAGGTCATCCGGGTTCCCGCCGACCTCATCTATGTCGTGCTGAGTCGACCCCGTGGAGTGGTTGGCTTAACCGTGCACGAGATTGGGGACGCGGAGGACGGGGACCACGATGAGGGGTCGGATTGGATGGAGACGCTGCTGGGGACGCCGTTCTTTCGCGATATTCCACCGGATAGTATTTTCAATCTGCTGCAGCGGTTCGAACCCATGCCGGTGAGCGCAGGGCAGAAGATCATTCAGCAGGGCGAGGACGGCCGGTATTTTTATGTGCTGAGCCGAGGGCGTGCGGAGGTGGTTCGGGAGCACCCGAATGGCCAGGAGGTGCGGCTCGCCGAGCGCGTTCCCGGTGAGGGATTCGGGGAGGAGGCGTTGATATCGGGAGCGCGCCGCAACGCCACCGTCCGGATGATGACGGACGGTGAGGTGCAGAAGCTTCAAGCCCGGGATTTCGACGAGTTGCTCCGGGGGCCGGTGGTGGTCAGCCGCGAAGCAGGGGATGCGGCTGCGCTGATCGCGGCGAAGAAGGGCATCTGGATGGATGTCCGTCTGAGCGACGAATTCCAGCGCGACGGGTTGTCCGGAACGGTCAATCTGCCGCTACCGCTGCTGCGTAGTCGCCTCCATATTCTCGCGAAGGATCGTCCGGTTGTGGCCTTCTGTGATACCGGAAGCCGCAGTGCGGTGGCTGTCTACCTGATGCGTGAACGTGGTATCGAAGCGTGGCTGCTGGAAGGCGGTGTGCAGGCTCTGCGGCTCTACCGGCAGGAGGCTGCCCGTGCCGCCCCTTCGGTGACATCTTCCTGATCGGCGGGTCTGGCCCGGCCGGTGCGGATCCGGATGAACGGTAAATCGTCAGGTTCGTCGCAGCGCCCGTCGCCGCTTGCTAAACTAGCCGCCTTTTCCAGCGAGCGAACGACAAGGAGCAGCCATGGCCCGCGGAGTGAACAAGGTAATTCTGCTCGGCAATCTCGGTGCCGACCCTGAAAAGCGTGAGACGCCGTCAGGGATGACCATCACCAACCTGCGTCTGGCGACCAGCGAACAATGGACGGACAAGCAGTCCGGTGAGAAACGGGAGAACACGGAATGGCATCGGGTCGTGCTGTTCGGTCGCCTGGGTGAGATCGCCGCCCAGTACCTGAGCAAGGGATCCCAGGTGTATATCGAAGGCCGGATTCAGACGCGGAAGTGGCAGGGCCAGGATGGCCAGGACCGCTACACGACCGAAATCGTGGCCAGCGAGATGCAGCTGGTGGGCGGACGCGGCGGGGCGGGTGGCGGCGATTCCGGTGGTGGCCGTCACGAAGGAGGGTCCGAACCGTCCTGGGACGATCGCGGCAGTTCCGGATCCTCATCCGGTGGGCGCGGAATTCAGGACGATGACGTACCCTTCTAGCGCGCGGACGGTTCCCGCAATCCGGCCGGCACCGGGGGTGCGAAAGGTCTTCATCCAGACCCACGGCTGCCAGATGAACGAGTACGATTCCGGGCGCATGCTCGATACGTTGCGCGCGTTGTATGGCGCAGAACGTACCGAGGATCCGGAGGTTGCGGATCTGCTTCTGTTGAACACCTGCTCGATCCGCGAGAAGGCGCAGGAGAAGGTCTTCTCGTTGTTGGGTCGCTGGCGGGAACTGAAGGAGCGGCGGCCGGAGATTCTTATTGGGGTCGGGGGTTGCGTGGCGAGTCAGGAGGGCGCGGCATTGCGCGAGCGCGCGCCGTTCGTGGACCTGGTGTTCGGTCCGCAGACGCTGCACCGGCTTCCCGAGCTGATTCAGCAGGTCCGGCGTAGCGGGACCCCGGTGGTCGACGTCAGTTTTCCCGAGATCGAAAAGTTCGATCGCCTGCCCGAGCCGCGTGCCCAGGGCGGGAGCGCCTTCGTTTCGGTGATGGAGGGTTGCAGCAAGTACTGCAGCTTCTGCGTGGTTCCCTATACCCGAGGCGAGGAAATCAGCCGACCCTTCGACGACGTGATCGCCGAGGTTGCGGGCCTGGCGGCGCAGGGGGTGAAGGAAATCAACCTTCTGGGACAGAACGTCAACGCGTATCGCGGGCCGATGCACGATGGTGATGTGGCCGATCTCGCGTTGTTGCTCCATTATGTGGCCGCAGTCGATGGCATCGAGCGCGTCCGCTTCACGACGTCGCATCCGGTGGAATTCTCGGCACGGCTGATCGAGGCGTACGCAGATGAGCCCAAACTGGTCAGCCACCTGCATCTGCCCGTACAGAGTGGTTCCGACCGCATCCTCGCCATGATGAAGCGCGGTCACACCGTGCTCGAATACAAATCCAAGATCCGGCGCCTGCGGGAGCTGCGACCGGAACTCGACCTCTCATCGGACTTCATCGTCGGCTTTCCGGGGGAAACCGAGGACGATCACGCCGCGACCCTGCAACTCGTGGAAGAGCTGAACTTCGATTTCTCCTTCAGTTTCATCTACAGCGCCCGTCCAGGGACGCCTGCCGCCGGATTGCCCGATGATGTGCCCATGGCGACCAAGAAGCGACGCCTGC
>SLNI01000272.1 GCA_007133115.1 Thioalkalivibrio sp.
TGCGCGCGCCCCAGACCGGTAATGTCGAGCCAGAGATGGTCACCGTAGCGCGAGGGAACGCCCTTGCCTTTGCGCATGTGCTCGGTCATGCGCCGGGAAACGACGTCACGCGAAGCCAGCTCCTTTTTCTCCGGCTCGTAATCCGGCATGAACCGGTGCCCGTCGACATCGCGCAAGACTCCACCGTCGCCGCGACAGCCTTCGGTGGTGAGAATGCCCGCGGTGACGATGGCGGTCGGATGAAACTGCACGGCCTCCATGTTGCCCAGGGTCGCGACTCCGGTTTCCAGCGCCAGGGCCACCCCGGTGCCTTCGCAGATGATCGCGTTGGTGGAAACCTTGTAGATGCGGCCATAGCCACCGGTGGCGATGACCGTAGCCGTCGCGACATAGGCCGTGAGTTCACCGGTAATCAGGTCCCGAACGACGGCCCCATGGCAGTGGCCGTTCTCGTGAATCAGCGCCAGCGCCTCCTGCCGTTCCAACACCGGTATGCCGTGTGCGATGGTCTGATCCCCGAGCGCGTAGAGCATGGTGTGACCGGTGCCGTCGGAGGTATAACAGGTGCGCCATTTCTTCGTGCCGCCGAAGTCCCGAGCCGTGATCAGGCCATGGGCCTCGTCGGACTCGGTGATCGTGATCTTCTTCGCGTTGACCACCGACTCTCGGCTGCCACGCGCGACGCGGCTCCAGGGCACGCCCCAGGCGGCGAGTTCGCGGATCGCCTTGGGTGCGGTGTTCACGAACATGCGCACGACCTGTTGATCGGCTCCCCAATCCGAGCCGCGGACCGTGTCCTCGAAGTGAATATCCTCGCTGTCACCCGCGCCCATGAAACTGTTGCCGAGACTCGCCTGCATTCCCCCCTGAGCCGCCACGGAGTGCGAGCGCTTGGCCGGCACCAGGCTCAGAATCAGTGTATCCAGGCCCCGTTTCCTGACCCCGACCGCCGTCCGCAGTCCAGCCAAGCCACCACCGATCACGAGCACGTCCGTGTAGACGACCTTCATGGCATCACCTCCAGCCGAGCCCCGGGTTCGGTTGTCGTGCGCTCCCAGGTGGGCACATAGCGCTCACCAGGTTCCCGGTCCTCGAGCCCAATCCACACGTAGGTAGTCAGGGAAGCCAGGCCGAGGAGAATGAAGAAGATCATGAACCCGCGCATCAGCCACTTCAGGCGTTTTCGGCCCAGAGCTGCATCGCGGGCGGGCAACCAGCCCCACTTGACCCCGACTCGGTACGAACCGACTGCGGCGTGCACCACCGCGGTGATCAGCAGAAGCACATACAAAGGCCACATCCACTCCCCGACCACGCGATCGGACGAGGCGTAGGGGCCGATGTTCGCAGGCTGGGAGAGCATCGTGTAGATGTGCACGGACACGAGGAAAAACAGCGCGAACCCCGTATACACCTGCACCCACCAGAGCGTGGTGTCCTCGTGGCGCATCACTTTCATGTGATCGCGCAGCACGCGGTACTGTCGGTAGCTGACGGGGATCTTGCGCACGGCCAGCACCGCGTGCACCAGCACGAAGGCAAGAATGAACGCGGAGAACAGCGTAATGATGATCGGATACTTTTCGCCGAAGAAGTAATACCCTTCGAAGAAGATCGTGACACGGTACATTGCGTCCTTGCCCAACAGGATCGAGGCTTCGGCAAACAGATGGACCCATAAAAAAAGCGCCAGGAACAAACCCGACGCGCTCTGCAGGAAATCCATCCGTGCCGGCCAGCGCCCGGATTCCCGTCGGCCGACCAGTGCTGCCCCAACCGAGAGTTCACTCGTCTTGCTCATCGCCCACCTGCCCTTTCCAGTTGAATGCAACGCGACGGGCGTAGGCTACAACCCGACGCGTCCATGCTAGGGCCGGCCCGGCATTGCGGCATTGATCCAAATCACGGGGCGCGAGACCGGACCTGCAATGGCCGGGCCCTTGGCACCCTGTGCATTTCCATGGCACCCGGGCAACGCCAGCCGCTACACTCAGGGCATCCAGGATCGGGTATCCGCACACATGGCCGCAGAACAGAATCGAACCGTGACCAGAATCCTGGGGGGACTGCGTTCCCGGTACCCGGTGTTCTACCTGCTGGGCTGGGATGAGAGCCGGATCGAAAGCCTGCTGCGTTCGATCGCTCGCTCCTATTTCGGTGCCGAAGACCGCCTCCGCGTCTGGTCCGCCGCTTCCGGCTTCGGCCCACACGAGGACCCGTCCCATCCGACCCGGGACCCGATGGCCGCCATCGCGCAGATCGCGGCGGCCGATCCCGAACCTCCGCTGATGTACCTGTTGAAGGACCTGCCCCCGTGGTTTGACGAAAACCCGGCATTGGTCCGGGGTGTTCGCGACCTCTATTACCAACTGAAGAGCCGCCGCAGCAAGGTGTTCATGAGTTGCCCGCTGCTGCGGATGCCGGAGATTCTCAAGAAAGAGATTTTCCTGGTCGACGTCAGTCTGCCATCCGAGGAGGAAATCCTCAGCCTGCTGCAGGCGGACAAGGCGACCGCTGAACAACCGGCCGAAGAGCTGTTCCAGCTGGCGGCTCGCATGCGGGGGCTATCGATGAACGAGGTCGGTCATCTGGCCGCGCGATTGTTCCACGGCAGCCCCATGACGCGCGCCGAGATGTTCGCGGAAATACAGGACGAAAAGGCGCAGATGCTGCGCAAGGAATCCTGTCTGCAGCTCTATCCCTCCAACCTGTCTCTGGACCAGATCGGGGGACTGGAAAACCTCAAGCAATGGGTCAGCACCCGTGCCGGGCTGTTTTCCCGCGCCGCCTACGACTCCGGCGTGCCGCTGCCTGCGGGCGTCCTGTTCATGGGTGTGAGCGGTTGCGGCAAGAGCATGGCTGCCAAGGCCATCGCCGCGGCCTGGAGCCTGCCGCTGGTGCGCCTGGACATGAGCCTCGTGCTTTCGGGAAGCTTCGGCACGCCGGAGTACGCGTTCGAACGTGCCACGCAAATGGCCGAGGAGCTTGCCCCCATGGTGCTCTGGGTGGACGAACTCGAGAACGCGTTCGGGCTCGATCCTTCTGCCGGTCAGAGCGGCGGCAACGTCAACATATTCTCGAGCTTTCTCACCTGGCTGCAGGAGAAGTCGCCCAAGGTCTTCGTCGCCGCGACGGCCAATCGTATCCAGCAACTGCCGGCGGAACTCATGCGCAAGGGCCGCTTCGACCAGCTGTTCTTTCTCGATCTGCCGAACCAGGACGAACGCCGGGAGATCCTGCGGATTCACATCGAGCGCAACGGTGGCGATCCGGAGCAATTCGACCTCGGCTACCTTACGGTCACCACCAAGGACTGGAGCGGGGCCGAGATCGAGCAGGCGATCAAGTCCGCCCGTGTTGACGCCTACCGGGACAACCGCCCGTTCGCCCAGGCCGACGTGGTCCGCAACGTGATTTCCACCGTGCCCCTGTCGCAGACGATGATCGAGCAGATTCGCGAGATCAAGAACTGGAGCTTCCGGCGCGCGGTGAATGCCTCGCGAACGGAATCGAAAACGGGACGATAGCCAGCCTCAGCGCGGCGGACAGGAGAACTCGAAGGCGCCGGAAGTGGCCTGCGGGGCTCCCGCCATCACGGCCTGCATGTCGATGAACACAGCCTCGCCACGCGCGCTTCGAACGTTCGGTGCAACCTGCAGGGACGTGATATCCAGACTCTCGGGGGCCATTCCACCGAGGTTGTACATACCCACCGCGCTGAGACCTGTTTCCCACTGGTTATAGGGATCGTCGGAGCGGATCGTGATCGTACCCGTCTCTTCCCAACCCTCCGAAACATCCCGCTCCCGCCAGTCGGCCGGGGCGAAATCGAAGCTCACGGACACGTTGTCCGGTTCGCTCGTACTGACCGCACTTCCGGACAAGGCACCGAACATGGAGAGACAGCGCTGCACATTCAGCTCATGGCGCTGTCCACCCACCTCGATGAAACCGGTACCCGGCTCGCCGAAGCTGACGTTGGCCGAAGGATCGTCGCGGGCTTCGGGTGTCTCGGCCGGGGGTGCATCTTCCCGCCCGCAGGCTGCCAGAACCATCCAAAGGGGCAACAAGAGCACGAGGTGACGCAGTGGGATCGCACGTGTATGGGAGGCCATGGCTCTTTGCTTTCCTGGGGACGGGGTAGATGTGTGGACTATAGATCGTGACCGCAGTCTTCTGCCACCAGGTGCCGCTGGCCGAGGCGAAGGGCTGGGGTCTGCCCTGGCTCGCCTCCGTATTGGCATGGTGGGGCCTGCGTCGGTAAGGTGGAACGCTTCGCGAGCAGGGCTCACTGCTGCAGCAAACGCATCAACCGTCGTGCGCCTCGGCGCAGCGAATGCAGCGGGTCGCGGCGGGATCCAGGTTCAAACGGCGGGGATCGATGGCTTCGTCGCAGTCGATGCAGAAGCCGTAGCTGCCGTCGTCGCATCGGCGCAGGGCGGCCTCGATACGCCCGAGCGACTGCGCCGCGCGGCGTTGAGCATTCTGGGCCATGGCCTGCTGCTGCAGGGCATCCATGCGCGAGAGCAGGTACACCACGTGGCCATCGACCTCCGGGAACTCGCGCTCTGGGACAGCTCCGCGGTAGCCGCCATCGACAAGGTCGTGGGCAAGTTCCGCCGCAACGGTATGGAGGTCGAGGTGATGGCCCCGCTGGGTGCCGGGCGCGAACTGCACGAAAAGCTGGCGTTGCACGACAAGGACGTGGAACTGGGTACCGGGGGGCATTGACCATTGTCAGGCCGGGCTGATTGACACGTCATGAACCCACGGATCCCGGTCCAATTCCAGGAAGAGTCTCTGATAGAGGTCGGCCCAATAGTGCCGGAATGGCCTTTCGGCGTAGAACTTCCACGCATGGTCCCGGATGCGGGACGAAGGAAACCTCTTGGGATTTTGCTGCACGTCGCGGATTGCGCGTGCCAGCGCTTCCGGATCCCGGCGTGGCACGACCCGGCCCAGATAGGGCTCCCGGATCAGATTTTCCGGACCTCCACAGCGCGTGGTGACCAACGGCGTGCCGGCAGCCATCGCCTCGACAGCCGGCAGTCCGAACGTCTCGTGATCGCTCGACACCACACAGCAGTCCGCCAGATGCGCAAGTGCATGGATCCGGGGTCGTGCCAGCGGGCCCAGCA
>SLNI01000035.1 GCA_007133115.1 Thioalkalivibrio sp.
ATTTCGGAATCCGAATCGGTGTTGATATGCCGGCGGTCGGTGGCGAACAGCGCTTGCTTGAGTTCCCGCGCATTGATCAGGTTGCCGTTGTGTCCCAGCGTGATTCCGAAGGGTGAATTCACATAGAAGGGTTGCGCCTCGGCGGAACTGGACGTCCCTGCGGTGGGGTAGCGGACATGCCCGATGCCCATGTTGCCACGCAGCGTGCGCATGTGCTGGGTCTGAAACACGTCGCGCACCAGACCGTTGTCCTTGCGCAGATGGAGACGGCCGAGCTCGTCACAGGTCACGATGCCGGCGGCATCCTGGCCCCGATGCTGCAAGACCAGCAGCGCATCGTACAATGCCTGGTTCACCGGGGCGGTCCCGACGACGCCTACAACTCCACACATACGTTCTCCCCCCGGTTCGGGGCCATCGAATTCCCGGTCTTCACGCGCCGACCTCCGCGTTCAGGCCCTGCAGACGCTCCTGGAGCGACTCGGGCAGCATTCCCACGAAGCGATCCACTACGCGTTCGAAGTGCGGAACCATGGCACTCTCCTGCCACCAGCTTTCCTCTGGAAACAGGGTCAGCGATGCCAGGAACACCAGTACCGTCACGATCAGCGCACCCCGGAGGACCCCGAAGACCACGCCCAGCGAGCGATCGGTTCCGGTCAGCCCGGAACCCCGCACGACCCGGTTGGCCAACACCCCCGCGATCCCGCCAAGGATCAGCACCAGGATGAAGATTCCCGCGAATGCGAGCCCAAGCCGCAAGGTCACATCGCTGATGCCTTCGGGGAGATAGACGGCGACCGCGCTGGAATACTGGATCCCGACCCATGCGGCGATGATCCAGGTCGCCAGGGAAAAGATCTCACGCACAAAGCCGCGATAGAGGCTGATGAGCCCCGAAATCACGATCAACGCAATGAAGACCAGGTCAATCCAGTTCACGACATGCGACTCTCGTCCACTTGGCTTAGCGAGACCGTTTGCGGGCGCATCCAGCCCTTGGGTGCGGGCGTGCCAGTGTACCGTACCGACGACCCGGTGTGCGTAGCGGCCACCTGCGAAAGGGCCTGACCGAGCCGTTCCGAAGGCATCACGGATGCGCGATCACGATGCCCGAAAGATTCAGCTTCTTCTGGATATCATCGCGAACCTGCAGGGCCCGGTCGCGCTGTACCTCCGGCCCGATCTTCACCCGCCACACTTCGCTTCGATCCAGGGCCGCTCTCTCGACGAATGCCGCATAGCCAGCCTGGCGCAGCCGCTGCACCTGCTCCCTGGCATTGACCTCTTGTCCGAAACTGCCCACCTGCACGGCCCAGCCCACGCTCACGCGCTCCGGAACCTCCGGTACGGGCGCCGGCGCCGGCGCCGGCGGAAGAGCCACGGTGCTGTCGGGCTGATTGCGTGCCTCGGTCCGTGGCGCGGGTGGCAGCGCGTCCGCCGATCGCTCCTGGACCGCGTCCTCTCCGAGTGGGGACCCGGAAAGCCGCGGCTCCACGAACAGCGGCCGATCCGGGATCGGCTCGTCCAGATCCTGCAGGTACTCGTAACCGGCACCATCGAGCAACCAGGGCAGGAACAGAACGGCCAGAAAAATCAGGAGGATGGCGCCAGCCATCCGATACCGGACCGGAGCGGCGACCGTCATGCCCTGCGCACCCGCGGGCTACGGAACCGTTCCGGGAGCCACGGTGTGCCGTCGCAATGCTGTGTGCTGGGGGAGGAGAGGTCTGTCATTCGATTCATCAGGCTTCGGGTGGCCATGGCTGCGGGATCACCCCGGCCATGGAAAGCAAACCGTGAGTATACCGGGCGCCCACGCGTTTTTCCCGAACACCGCATTGGCCATCATGCCACCGAAGCTTCGGCCTGCCCGTTCTCGGACGGCCACCGCTCCAGCACCGCCTGCACGGTCAGAAAAGATCCGAACACCAGTACTCTGCCCTCGCTTCCCGCCTGCTTCGGTGCAAGCTGCATCGCCGCGGCGGGATTGTCGGTGACGGCGACGGAGCCGAAGCCTGCCGTGCGCAGCTCCGATGCGAGCGCTTCAGCGGACAGGGCCCGCGCGGAGGGAATCGGAGTCGTGACCCAGCCGTCGATGTGCGCGCCCAGCAGCTCCCACATCGGCGCGCGCCGCTTGTCCGCCATGATGGCCACGATCGCGACGGTCGGCCCGGGAACGGGATGTGCACCCAGCCAACGGGCCAACTCACCGGCCGATTGTGCATTGTGCGCAACGTCCAGAACCCATCCGGGGGCACCAGGAATCGTCTGCAACCGTCCCGCGGGCGCGGCGAGCAACCCCTGTTCGAGAATGGCGGTGTTCAGCTTCGAGCTCAGGCCGAGCACCTGCACCACGGCCAGAGCCGTGGCGACGTTGGCCAGCCGAGCGCCCTCGAGCCCGAAGGACGGGTCCGGCCGGATATCGAGCCTGGTGGGAGATCCGGCCCAAAACCACTGGAGAGTTTCCTGCCCCGGGACCAGCGCGAAGTCGCAGCCCTGCCGAAACACTTCCGCACCACGCATCCGCGCCACCTCGAGGACGCTGTCGGGCGGGGCCTCCTCGCCGAGAACCGCCGGACGACCGGCCCGCAGGATCCCTGCCTTTTCGCGCCCGATGCTTTCGCGGTCCGGACCCAGCCATTGTTCGTGATCGAGATCCACACTGGTGATGACCGCAACATCCGGATCCCACACATTGACGGCATCGAGGCGCCCACCCAACCCCACCTCGAGCACCTGGAAGTCGACGTTTTCCCGCTGGAACAGCCACAGTGCTGCAAGCGTTCCGAACTCGAAATAGGTCAGCGTGTGTTCACCGCGCGCAGCATCCGCGGCGGCAAAGGCCGCGCACAGATCCGCGTCTCCAACGGGCTGACCATCGATCGCGACGCGCTCGTTGTAGCGCAGGAGATGAGGCGAAGTGTAGGTTCCCACACGGTAGCCCATGGCGTGTAGCAGGGCCGAAAGCACGGTGGCCACCGTACCCTTGCCATTGGTTCCCGCGATGGTCAGCGTCGTGGGGCAGTGGTCGCGCAAGCGAAGGGCATCGGCCACGGCCGCCACGCGCTCGAGCTTCAACTCGATGCTGACCGGGTGCAGGGTCTCCTGCCAGTCCAACCATTCCTGGAGCGTATCAAAACGCATGGTGTGCTCTGGCAGGCGCAGAAGAGAACCGCTGCCGACAATCACCGTTCGGCATGGAATCCCGACGAATCAGTCCGAACCCCCGGAGGCCAGCGGCATGATCTCGCCCTGCACCGCCGCGCCACCGCTGTCCCCGGTCCGGGGGTGCCCGGCTCCGGAGCCGGCAGTCGTCACCCGGGCATGCTGGTTCAGCATGCCAAGAAGGCTGGCCAGCTTGGGCCGCATCTCGCTGCGTGAAACGATCAGGTCGATCGCGCCATGTTCGACCAGAAACTCGGAGCGCTGGAAACCGTCCGGAAGCGTCTCGCGAACCGTCTGCTGAATGACTCGGGGGCCCGCAAAGCCGATCAATGCCCTGGGCTCTGCGACATTGATGTCGCCGAGCATCGCCAGGCTCGCCGACACGCCACCCATCGTGGGGTCGGTCATCACCGAGATGAACGGCACCCGGGCTTCGCGCAATCGGGCCAGCGCGGCACTGGTCTTGGCCATCTGCATCAACGAGAACAGGGCTTCCTGCATCCGCGCGCCCCCACTGGCCGAAAAACAGACCAGGGGAATGCGCTCGTCCAGTGCGCGCTCGGCTCCGCGCACGAAGCGCTCGCCCACAGCGGAACCCATCGAGCCGCCCATGAAGAAGAAATCGAAGGCCGCAGCCACCAGCGGTGCGCCTTCGAGTTCACCCCGAATGACGATCATGGCGTCCTTTTCGCCGGTGCCCTTCTGCGCGGCAATCAGACGGTCCCGGTATTTCTTGCTATCACGGAACTTCAGGACGTCCGTGGCCTCGACGCTCGCACCGATCTCTTCCCGCGGCTCTTCGTCCAGAAAGATGTCCAGGCGCCTGCGCGCTCCGATGCGTCGGTGATGGCCACACTTCGGGCAGACGTCAAGGCTGCGTTCGAGCTCCGGCCGATACAGCGTCGCATCACAACCCTCGCAGCGGACCCACAAACCCTCGGGTACCGCGCGCTTGCTCGCGTTATCGGTACGGATCCGCGACGGCATCAGCTTTTCAAACCAACTCATGCGATATCCCTATGCCCTCATAGGCGTTCTGATCAGGCCGTCGCCGGGGCCTCGGCCATCCGTGCGGCGTCCATCGCGGAACGCATTCCGCGTACGATTTCCGCGGCCGCGATCCGGAACTGCTCGGGTTGGTCCGGGTACTGCTCGACCAGACGGACGATGGCACTACCCACCACCACCGCGTCGGCGACTCGGGCCACCTGGGCCGCGGTCGCTGCATCGCGAATCCCGAACCCGACTCCCAGCGGCAGTTCGGTCAGTCCGCGTATGCTGTCCAGACGCGCGCCCAGTTCACCGGCGTCGAGCGTCTGCGAACCCGTCACACCCTTCAGGGAAACATAGTAGATGAATCCCCGGGCTGCGTCGGCCACGTGACGCATACGCAGGCTGGATGTAGTCGGGGCCAGCAGGAAGATGGGATCGATTCCGGCGCTTTCGAGCACGCCGGTAAGCTCCGCGCTTTCCTCGGGCGGCAGGTCCACCATGAGCACGCCATCGACCCCGGCCTGCGCGGCCGCCTGGGCAAACTTCTCGGCGCCCATCCGCTCCACGGGGTTCAGGTAGCCCATCAGAATCACGGGTGTTTCCGCATCGTCGCGACGGAATTCCCGGACCATGTCGAGTACCCCGCGCAGACTGGTGCCGTGCGCCAGCGCGCGCTCACAGGCCAATTGGATCACGGGGCCATCGGCCATCGGATCCGAGAACGGCACCCCGAGTTCGAGCAGGTCCGCTCCCGCCGCGACCAGGTCGTGCATCAGGGGGACCGTAACGCCAGGGTTCGGGTCTCCAGCGGTCACGTAGGGAATCAACGCCGCTCGACCAGCTTCCTGCGTCTCGGAAAAGCGTTTGGCAATGCGGCTCACAGCGGGATCCCCTCCAGACGGGCAATCGTGTTCAGATCCTTGTCACCCCGGCCCGACAGATTGATGATCAGGCTCTGGTTCGG
>SLNI01000147.1 GCA_007133115.1 Thioalkalivibrio sp.
AGCATGCGGATGAGTTCGGCGCCCTTCTCGTACACGGTCACCGTGTAGAAATTGTTGATCTCGGCGTAGCGATCCGGGCGCACCGGATGCGCCAGCGGGCCGGCATCCTCGGGGAACTGAAAGGCCCGCAGGCGCTGCACGTCGTCGATGCGTTTCGCGCCGAACAGGGTGACGTCGGTGGTGAACTCCTGGTCGCGGAAGACGGTGAGCCCTTCCTTCAGCGACAGCTGAAACCAGTCGCGGCAGGTGACACGGTTGCCGGACCAGTTGTGGAAGTACTCGTGCGCGATCACGCTCTCGATCTGCACATAGTCGTCATCGGTGGCGGTTTCAGGGCTGGCGAGCACGTATTTCGCGTTGAACAGGTTCAGGCCCTTGTTCTCCATCGCGCCCATGTTGAAAGCGTCGACCGCGACGATCATGTAAACGTCGAGATCGTATTCGCGCCCGAAGGCCTCCTCGTCGTAACGCATCGCCCGCTGCAACGACGCCAGTGCATGGTCACAGCGCTCGCGGTTGTGATGCTCGACGTAGACTTCCAGCGCCACCTCGCGTCCGGAGCGGGTCGTGAAGCGGTCCGATACGCAGGTCAGATCACCGGCCACCAGCGCGAACAGGTAGCTGGGTTTCGGGAACGGGTCTTCCCAGACCGCATAGTGGCGCCCTTCGGGCAACGCACCCGCCTGCACCCGGTTGCCGTTCGCGAGCAGCACCGGATACCGAGCGGCGTCAGCCTCCAGGCGCACCCGATACCGGGTCAGGATGTCGGGGCGATCCGGAAAATAGGTGATGCGCCGAAAGCCCTCGGCCTCGCACTGGGTGCACAGACTGCCGCCCGAGACATACAGCCCCTCGAGCGCGGTATTCGCATCGGGTCGGATCCGGGTCTCGACCGTGATCTCGGCGCTATCCGGCAGACCCGCCAGCAACAACCCCTCCGCGTCCACGGTCACGTCACCGGCTTCCGGTGCCTTCCCGTCCACCTCCAGGCGTAGCAGCTCCAGTGCCTGGCCGTGCAGCCGCAGCGCAACCCCCCGCTCGGTTCCTTCGACGCGGCGCACGCGAATTCGAGATTCCACCCGGGTCTCGACCGGATCGAGATCGAAGCGCAGGTCCAGGTGCTCCACGCGCCAGTCTGGTGCACGGTATTCGCTCAACAGGACCCTGCTGGGTGCGGCATCCTTCATCGTGATTCCTCTTGCGATCGCTGGCAGGTCATGGGCAACGGCAGACCTCGCCGGGTTCCCGGCTCCGGCAGAATTCCGTCCCAGCGCCGGGCTGGGTGTTCCGATTCCCGGCACGCTCGAGCCATCCATGGGCGCTCGACGGCGGCCATCCATGGCCGCCGACGGCCGGGAACCGGAACACCCAGCCCGGCACCCCGGCATCGGCGAGAACAATCACGTTCGCGGACAGCCATTGGGCGCGTTAGCATAGCGCGCATGGAGTGGATCGACATCTGTGCAAATCTCACCCACGAAAGCTTCAAACGCGACCTGGACGCGGTGGTGGAGCGCGCCGCCGATGCCGGCGTGCGCTGGCTGCTGATCACCGGCTCCGACGAGAAGGAGAGCGGGCGCTGCATCCAGCTCGCCGAAACCTATCCGGAGCGCATGCGTGCGACGCTGGGCGTGCACCCGCACCACGCGAGCCAATGGCACGATCGGACCGCCTACCGCTTCGCCGAGGACGCCGCGCATCCGCTGGTGGTCGCAATGGGCGAAATGGGCCTGGACTACTATCGCAACCACTCGACCCCGACGGCCCAGCGGCTGGCGTTCGAGGCACAACTGGAACTCGCCGTCGACCTCGAGTTGCCGGCGTTCCTGCATGAACGCGAGGCCAGCCGTGACTTTGGCGACATCCTGCAACGGTACCGGGACCGCCTGTCCGCGGTCGTGGTGCACTGCTTCACCAGCACCGCCGATGCACTGGAGCGCTACCTGGAGATGGACTGCCACATCGGGATCACCGGGTGGGTCTGCGACGAGCGCCGCGGGCAGGACCTGCAGGATCTGGTACCGAGGATTCCCGATGGGCGCCTGATGCTTGAAACCGACGCGCCCTACCTGCTGCCCCGCACGTTACCCAAGGACCTCCCTCATGGTCGACGCAACGAGCCCGCGTTTCTGCCGCATATCGCGGAACACGTGGCACACCTGCGCGGCTGTACGGTTCAGGAGCTCGCCGCTCAGACCAGCGCCAATGCGCGTGCTTTCTACGGGCTCCCGGAGTCCTCCTGAATGGACCCGCTGCGCGACAGCATAGCCACCCTTCCCCCCCGCGCCCTGCCGATGCCCATTCCTGCCGATACGTCAGGCGAATTGCTTCGCGAATTCGCGGGCGGCATCCTTCCACACACACCTCTGACACAAGAACAAGATGACCCAGCAAGAGCGCATTACCGAAAAGCTTGAACAGCACTTCGATCCGGTGCATCTCGAGGTCGTGAACGAGAGCCACATGCACAACGTTCCTGCCGGCTCCGAGTCGCATTTCAAGGTCACCCTCGTCAGCGAAGCATTTTCCGGCGAAAAACTGGTGGCGCGGCATCGACTCGTGAACAAGGTCCTGGCCGAGGAGCTGGCGGGGGGCATTCACGCGCTCGCCCTGCACACCCTGGATCCGGATCAGTGGTTCGAGCGCGCCGGCAAGGTACCCGAATCGCCGCCCTGCCTGGGAGGCGGTAAAAGCTGAGCGCATCGCGGTCACCCACTCTACGAAACACGTCCGGATCCGCCACGAAACCCGGCACTCGCGGTAAACTGGAAAGCCGGTTTGCCCTACCACGAGGTCCGCGATGAGCGACGCCACCGAAGAAAGTTATAACAATGCGGCGCAGAAGCTGATCGACCTCGCCAACAACCTCTCCGCGGACGGGCATTCCACGGATGTCGGTGAGGTCGCGGACGGATTGCTGGCCGGAGCGATCCATTTCTGGCTGTACAGTCGCCAGCCCTGCGGGGATGCGTTCTGTGAGTCCTGTGCTCCGTTCAGTGACGCCGAGAGCCGACTGGTCATGCTCCGGGAACTGGTGGACGAACTCAGCCGGGACAGCGAGTATTTCCATTCGGCCACGGATACGCCGGCCGGCCACGCCTGACGGCCCGCCATTCGCGGGGAGTCTGCCGCGAGGATCAGGCGAATAGTCCGTCCAATCCCTGCTGGGACAGCTTGCGTTCGGCCAGGCGCACGGCCGCGCCGAGCGCCTGCTCCGGTGGCTGACCCGAGACCAGGGCATGAATGAGACCGGCGTTGAAGCTGTCGCCGGCACCCAGACTGTCCCGAATCGACAAACCCGCGGTCGGCGCGCAGTGGACGATTTGTCCACGGTGCGCGACCCAGGCGCCGCGATGCCCCCAGGTCAGTGTCTGCACCTGTTCCGGACGCTGCTGCGCCGCCTGTTCGATGAACGCCTCGGGCTGATCCGCACGGCTCCGCGCCCAGTCGCGGGAAAACATCAACACGTCGGCCAGCGGCATCGCGGCATCCAGGCCGGCGCGGGGCTTTTCGAGTTCCAGCGATACCGGCTGATCCACGGCCGCGGCTCGCGCCGCACCCAGCAGCGCAGGCAACTCCGGCGGGTTGCGCCCCTCGAAGTGGAACCAGTCATACGCCGCCAGTTCGATCTCGCAAAACTCAGCGGCCGTGAGTTCGGGAAGATCCCGGTAGTGCACGATGGTGCGGCTACCGGAACGCCGGGAACGCAGCACGTGGGAAACCGGGGTACGGCCGGGCTGGCGCGCGCAGGGGGTGACCCCCACTGCAAAGCCCTCCAACATCCGCAGCAGCGCCTCACCATCGGCGTCCAACGCAATCACCGCAGCCAGGTCGGCCCGGTGCCCGGCCTGCGCCAGAATGCGCGCGGTGTTGGCCGCGTTGCCGCCTGGGGTGAACGCGCTGGCCAGCGCACGCGACTCCGTGTCCTCTGCCGGGTAATCGGCAACATCCAGCACGTGGTCGATCGTGGCAATGCCGGTGACCAGGATGCGGGCCATGCGCTTCTCCCCGAGGATCGGCCCACGATTCTACCGGGATAGTCGGCATTCGGCCTTCGGTGACCCTACAATCCCGGGAAGGGCCAAGACGAAGGGAAAGGCGATGGCGGGATACGAATCGGCACGGGCGGCGGAACAGGCCTTTTACGACGCGTTCGGGCTAGGCAGCCTCAGCGCAATGACCGAGGTCTGGGCCGACGATCCGGATATCGTCTGTGTGCATCCCGGAGGGGAGCGCCTGCAAGGTCGCGAAGCCGTGCTCGAAAGCTGGGGGGAGATCCTCGGCGCCATGCGCGACGTGGTCGTTCGCATCACGGACGTCGTGGTGTTGAGCCAGGGACGTGTGGCCGTGCACCACGTGCGCGAACAATTGTTCGTGGACGGGCAGCGCCGTGGAGTGATCCTCGCGACCAATGTCTATCGGCAGACCACACAGGGTTGGCAGATGATCCTCCACCACGGCGCGCCCGACCCCTCGCCACCCCCGGCGCTGGAATCCGGCGCACTGCACTGAAGCCTTTTCCGGCCGGCTCGGAGCGATCAGGGGCAGAGGTCCGGGCGGGCCGCGCACACCGCCTGTTGAGCCGCTCGCACGGCGTCCCGCACGCGCTGGTTACGCCCGTGCAGGGTCAGGCTCGCCACCTCCGTGTACAGCGGGTCGCGAAGCTGAAACAGCTCCTCGAGTCGCGCCCTCGGATCGGCCGTGCTGTTCAGCAGCGGTCGACGCGCGCTTCGACGCGTGCGGCGATGCTGCTCCGCGACTGGTACCCGCAGGTACACCACGAAGTGGTGCTTCAGCATCTCGCGATTCTCGGGCCGCATCACGACACCCCCGCCCGTGGCGACTACGAGGTTCTCGCGACCCAACAATTCCCGCAACATGTCGGTTTCGCGCTGGCGGAAACCCGGCTCGCCTTCGAACTCGAAGATGGTCGGGATATCCACCCCGGTGCGTTTCTCGATCTCCTGATCCGTATCCAGGAAGTCGCGCTTCAGCAGGTGAGCCAGGCCCCGGCCCACCGTGCTCTTCCCCGCGCCCATCGGACCGACCAGCACCACGTTTTCCATGGCGGGGAAGCCTACGCGAGCCGAAGGTCAAACAAAAGCGGGATCTG
>SLNI01000161.1 GCA_007133115.1 Thioalkalivibrio sp.
AGTGTTTAGGCGACTGCCCCGAAGCATGGTTCTGGGCGGAATCCTGGTCAGTCTGCTGCTGTTTCCGCTGCTCGCGGCTGCGCAGAACGTGGCTTTCGTGACCATGAACCAGATCCTCGAGGACTCACCCCAGGCCGAGGAGGCGATGCGTGAACTGGAGCGCGAGTTTTCCCCGCGGGATACGCAGTTGGTCGCGGAGCGCGATGCACTCCAGGCGCTTCGGGATCGGCTGGAGCGCGAGGGGGACGCGATGACCGCCACCCAGCGGGCGGATCTGGAACGTGAATTCACGGCGCGTTCCCGCGAATTCCGGCGGGCCCAGGAAAGCTTCACCGACGACCTGAACGTTCGGCGCAACGAGGAGCTCGCGAAGCTGCAGCGCCTGATCAATGACGCGATCATCCAGCTCGCCCGCGAGCGCGAAATCGATCTCATCCTGACCGAACGCAACGTGCTTTACTCCAGCGAACGCATCGACATCACCGATGACATCATTGCCGCCATGCAGCGTCTCCGCTGAGCGCGGCTGCTCCGCGGGTGAGCTGGCCGCGTGGTTCGGCGGGGACCTGAGCGGAGATCCCGAGCGCCGGGGATTCGGGTTGGCGCCCCTCGCGCGTGCGGGCGAGCGGGATATCGTGTTCGTCGCCAACGAGCGCCACCTCGCGGCGCTGGGCGACTCCCGTGCCGGTATCGTACTGATGGGGCAGGACATGATGGGGCCCGACGCTTCGGATCTTTCGCGCCGCAGCTATGTGCGGGTGGATAATCCCCACGCCTGCTTCGCTCGCCTCAGTACCTTGCTGGGTACCCGGCGTCGATTCGAACCCGCGATCGAGCCCGGTGCCGTCATCCATCCTGAGGCCGAAGTGCACCCGACCGCGCGAGTCTGCAGCGGTGCCTGGGTGGGCGCGGGGAGCCGGGTGGGTCCGGACGTCTATGTTGGACCCGGGGTGTTCATCGGCGAGCGGGTGGAAATCGGTGGGCAGGGATACCTGTACCCAGGCTGCAGAATTCTCGACGAGGTCCGTTTGGGGAGCGAGGTGATCCTCTATCCCGGGGCGGTCGTGGGTGGTGATGGCTTCGGCTTCGCGCAGGATCAGGGCGAGTGGGTCAAGGTGGAACAGCTGGGCACCGTGATCGTCGGCGACCGGGTCGAGATCGGGGCCAACAGTACGGTGGATCGGGGCGCCCTGGACGATACCGTGATCGGGGATGGGGTAAAGATCGACAATCTCGTGCACATTGCCCACAACGTCACGATCGGAGCCCACACCGCGATCGCGGGCTGTGTGGGAGTCGCGGGTAGCGCGCGTATCGGCAGTCACTGCGCAATCGGGGGAGGAGCCGGTATACTCGGGCATCTCGAGATCGCGGATCACGTGACCATTCTTGCAATGACACTCGTGACCCGATCCATCCGTGAGCCCGGGCGCTATGCTTCGGGTGTGCCGCACCAGGGGGCGCGTGACTGGAACCGCAGCCTGGCGGCGCTGCGTCGGTTGGGGCGGCGTGAAGGCTGATGGGATCGCGAAAAATTCGCCCTCGGACGTGAGATCCGGGTGCGCCGGGCTGAACGACAGAATAAAGGAACGACCAAGTGGAAGGTCTGAACATACAGGAGGTGATGCGCTATCTGCCGCATCGATACCCTTTTCTGATGATCGATCGGGTCACGGATTTCGAACCCGGGCGCTACCTGGCCGCGATCAAGAACGTCAGCATCAATGAGCCTTTCTTCCAGGGACACTTTCCGATCAAGCCGGTGATGCCGGGGGTCCTCATCCTCGAAGCGCTCGCGCAGGCCACGGGCCTGCTCGCGTTCAAGACGGAAGAACATCAGGGAGTGAACCAGGACAAGCCACGCCTGTATCTGTTCGTGGGTATCGACGAGGCCCGTTTTCGGCGCCAGGTGGAGCCCGGAGATCAACTCCTGCTGCGGGTGGAACACCTGCGGACGGTGCGGGGTATCTGGCGCTTCAGCGCTGCGGCGCACGTTGGTGAGGAGCTCTGTGCCTCCGCCCAACTGATGTGCGTGGGCAAGGATACCGACGCATGATCGACCCCCGCGCCGATATCCACCCGAGCGCGGAGATCGATCCTTCGGCGCAGGTTGGACCGTTTTCGGTGATCGGAGCCAACGTCCGCATTGGCGCGAATACCTGGGTTGGTCCCCACGTGGTCATTCAGGGGCCGACGGATATTGGTCGCGACAACCGGATTTTTCAGTTCGCCTCGGTCGGCGAGGCCCCCCAGGATCTGAGCTACCGTGGCGAGCCCACCCGCCTGGTGATCGGCGACCGCAACGTCATTCGCGAATCGGTCACCATCAGTCGGGGGACGGAGAAAGGTCATGGCGAAACCGTGATCGGTCATGACAATCTGATCATGGCCTACGTGCACATCGCCCATGACTGCATCATCGGGGACGGGATCGTGTTCTCCAACGCCGCCTCTCTCGCGGGACACGTCGAGGTTGGGGATCACTGCACGCTGGGGGGCTTCACGCTGGTGCACCAGTTCTGCCGCATCGGCGCGCATGCGTTCACCAGCATGGGTTCGGCGCTCAATCGGGACCTGCCTCCCTACTGCCTGGCAAGTGGCAACTACGCCCGACTGATCGGAATCAACAAGGTGGGGCTGCGGCGCAAGGACTTCAGCGAAGAGTGCATTCACGCGCTGCACCGCGCCTTCGCGGACATTCTGCGCGCCGGCGGTGACCGCAAGGGTCGTCTCGCCCAGTTGCTCGCGGAAACCGAGTTCGCCGAAGTTCGCCACGTGCTGGAGTTCGTCCAGAACAGTCCGCGCGGTGTCCTGCGCGCGGGCAGGGACTGAACCGCGACGCCGGCTGCCTTACACAGTACGCGCCATCCACTCGATTCCGTCCGCCGCCGTTTCCCGAACTTCGGGGTCTGGATCATTGACGCACGCCTGCAGGGCCGGGATGGCACGTGCCGTGCCTGTGAGTGTCAGAGCGTGGCAGGCATCGGCGCGCACCCGCGCATCGACGTGAGACGTGTGTGGGGTCAGAGGTTCGACCAGTGCATACAGCTCTCCGCTCCCCTGGAACTCCTCGAAAGTGGCCATGATGCCGATGCGCACGCTGAGCCCGGTTTCGGGATCCCCGAGAAGATCGACCAGGCGCGACAGCAGGGCGGGGTTGGCGCGCACACGCTCCGCAACTTCGAGCCGACGGGCGGTGGCCAACAGATCGGCCAAGTATGCGGTCATGCCATCTTCGCGCCCGGCCATCGCCGCCCAGTGCCGCAGTTCCCCAGGGGTGTGCAGGCCTGGCAGGTGGAACTCTCCGATACGGGCCCAGGGCACCGAGCGCACGCCCAGCGACTGGGCAAGCCCGTGTTCCACCGCGATGTTGACCACCTCCAGGCGGGCAAGGATTCCCTCCTTGACCATGGCGCCCAGGCCCTCGAGCATCCCGGCACAGTGTGGGCACCCGGGTGCGACCAGGAGCAGGGCGGTGACGGCGCGCGCGGGCAATTCGGGCGGAACTGACATGGCAGTTTCTCGGACTATCGCTACGATGATGCCGATGCTACGGTCTGTCGGCAGGAACGCCAAGTTGCGGAACCCGATCGTGGAGTAGCGCCAATGCCGCGGATGCGGAAGAAATCCGATCTGCCGCAGAAGATCTGCATGACGTGCGGGCGGCCGTTTTTCTGGCGCCGGAAATGGCAAGCCGACTGGGCTTCGGTGCGCTACTGCTCGGAGCGCTGTCGGCGGCAGAGCCCCCCTGCCGCGAGTCCCGGAGCACGCGAATGACAACGCTGCGTGTGGTGCTGGGCGATCAACTGAGCCGCTCGCTCAGCTCGCTTTCCGATCTCGATGTCGCTGGCGATATCGTATTGATGATGGAGGTCCGGGAGGAAGCGACCTACGTGCCGCATCACCAGCAGAAGATCGTGCTGGTGCTTTCGGCGATGCGTCACTTCGCCATCGCGTTGCGCTCCGAGGGCGTAAAGGTCGATTACGTCACCCTGGACGACCCTGAAAACCGCGGATCCTTCACGGGCGAACTTGCCCGAGCGTTGGAGCGATACCCGGTGGAGCGTGTGGTGGTGACGGAACCCGGCGAGTGGCGGGTGTGGGAGGCCATGCGCGGTTGGGAAGCGCGTTTCGGCATCCCGGTGGAGATTCGCGACGACCACCGCTTTCTGTGCTCTCGAGAGTCCTTCGCCACCTGGGCCGAGGGTCGAAAGACACTGCGCATGGAGTTCTTCTATCGCGAGATGCGCCGCCGCACCGGATGGCTGATGGCGGGGAACGACCCCTTGGGCGGTCGCTGGAACTTTGATTCCGAGAACCGCAAGTCCCTGCCACCGGATCTCAAGGTGCCGCCGCGGCCTGTTTTTGCTCCGGATGTGGTGACCCGTGAGGTCATGGCTTGGGTTGCCGAGCATTTCCCGGACCATTTCGGGGAGCTGGAGCCCTTTGGCTGGGGGGTGACCCGCGAGGCGGCGCTGGATGCCCTGAATCATTTCGCAGAAGGATGCCTGCCGCGTTTCGGCGACTACCAGGACGCGATGCGTTCCGGTGAGGATTTCGTTTTTCACGCGGTGCTTTCTCCGTATCTCAATATCGGTCTGCTGGAGCCGCGGGAGGTCTGTGTGGCGGCCTTGCAGGCCCTGGAGGAGGGCCGTGCGCCGCTCGCCGCGGTGGAAGGCTTCGTGCGACAGATCCTGGGGTGGCGCGAATACGTCCGGGGCCTGTACTGGTTACGGATGCCCACCTATGCGGAAAGCAACTTCCTGGGGGCAAACCGGCCGTTGCCGGAATTCTTCTGGACCGCGAATACCGACCTGCGCTGCCTGCGCGAAACCATCGAGGCGACGCGGCGCAATGCCTATGCGCACCACATCCAGCGCTTGATGATCACCGGCAATTTCGCGTTGCTGGCGGGGCTGGCTCCGGCCGAGGTCGAGGCCTGGTACCTGGTCGTCTACGCCGACGCCTTCGAATGGGTGGAGTTGCCGAACACGCACGGGATGGCGCTGCATGCCGACGGCGGGGTGCTGGGTTCGAAGCCCTACGCGGCTTCCGGTGCCTACATCGACCGCATGTCCGATTACTGCAGCGGTTGTACCTACAGCCCGAA
>SLNI01000191.1 GCA_007133115.1 Thioalkalivibrio sp.
ACGAGCTTCATTGCCACCGGTGCGACGTCGCCTTCGGCGAACGCCCGCGCCAGACCACCGTATTCAGTCTCGTAGATCTTCACCGAATCCCCGAACTTCTGCATGGCTTGCGGCTCCGTCATGCCCACGGCGGCGGTCGGTGGGTGCGTGAACGTCACGGTCGGGATCTGGCTGTAATCGACCGGAACCGGGTTGCGCTCGGGAGCGAACCAGCGGTCGGCGAGGCGGCGACCAGCGGCAATGGCCACCGGGGTCAGCGGTCCCTTGCCAATGATGTCGCCCAGCGCGAATACGCCGGTTACGTTGGTCTCCTGCCATTCGCCGACTGGAACCACTCCGCTGGGGTGCACCTCGACGCCGATCGCTTCGAGGCCGATGTCTCGGGTGTTCGGACGACGTCCAACCGCCCAGAGCACTTTCTCGAACGGTCCGTACTCACTGCCGTCCGCGATCTCTACCCGAACCGCGCCGGGGGTGCCGCCGAGGCCGGTCACCTTGGCGCCCAGATGCCGCTGGATACCCTGCTCCTCCATGTGCCTGGCCAGCACATGGCTGATCATCGGGTCGAACATTTCCAGGATCCGGTTCTCCATTGCAATCACGGTGACGTCGACGCCCATGGCACGCAGCATTCCGGCCATTTCCAGCCCGATGTAGCCGGCCCCGATGATTGCGATGGAGCGTGGCAGGTCGTCCCACTGGAAGAAGTCATCGGACGTCGCGCCCAGCTCGTGCCCCGGCATGCGCGGCACCAGCGGTTCTCCACCGGTGGCAATCACAATGCGATCGCCCTGATAGGTTTTGCCGCCCGCGGTGACGGTGCGCTCGTCCAGGACCTGCGCCCGTTCGGGCACGTGTTCAACACCCAGGCGTTCCAGGTAGCCGGACCAGTAGTCGTTGAGCATGCGCAGGAACGCATGGCGACGCTGGACCAGGTCCGGGTAGCGGATGTCTGAGATCTGGATATCCAGCCCGAATTCATGGGCATGGCGGGCCTGGGTGGCGTGGTGTGCCGCGTACCAGGTGAGTTTCTTCGGCACGCAGCCCTCGTTGACGCAGGTGCCTCCCAGCGGTTTCGGGTCGAACACCACGACGCGTGCTCCATGGCCGGCAGCCCGTTCCGCCACGGCCAGGCCGCCGCTACCACCGCCGATTACGATTACGTCGTACTTGTCCATGCTGGCTCCCGTTCAATCTGTGTTCGAAAACGGCCCCGCATCATCGGAGCGCGTCGGAAAATCTGATTCCATATGGTACCGGGTTATGCGACGCCGGCTGAATAGCCGACCCGTGGGTGCCGGGGACCGGTCCCCGGCACCTGCCGCGTCAGGCTGCGGCGGGTTGCGGGTCGTCCTGCAGCCAGGCCTTCAGGTCCTCGGACCCGCCGATGCGCGCACCGTTCACAAACACCTGCGGTACGGTCATCGCACCCGTGGCGGCGCGAAGGCTGCGCAGATTGGCGTCGCGGCCCAGCACGATCTCCTCGAAGTCCATGCCCGCCTGTTCCAGGTCTTCCTTCGCCGCCTTGCAGTAGGGGCAGCCCGGCTTGGTGAACAGCACGACATCCTTCGGGCGGGCCGCCTTCGGCGCCACGTACTCGAGCATGGTATCGGCGTCGGAAACGACGAACGGGTCGCCCGGCTCGTCCGGCTCGATGAACTGCTTCTCGATCACACCGTCGCGAACGAGCATCGAATAGCGCCACGAACGCTTGCCGAAGCCGAGGTCGGACTTGTCGACCAGCATGCCCATGCCTTCGGTGAACTCGCCGTTGCCATCGGCCAGGAAGGTGACGCGGTCGGCCTGCTGGTCCGCCTGCCAGGCTTCCATCACGAAACCGTCGTTGACCGAGATGCACACGATTTCATCGATGCCCTGGGCCTTGAACACCGGCGCCAGTTCGTTGTACCGCGGCACATGCGCCGAGGAACAGGTCGGAGTGAAGGCGCCGGGAAGCGCAAAGACCACCACGTTGCGGCCCGTGAAGATGTCGGTGGAGCGAACGTCGTTCCATTCGTTGTCGGTGCGGCAGCGGAACGTCATTTCGGGGACGCGCTGGCCTTCTCGTGCTTGCAATGCCATGTCGATTCTCCTGAGTGGAAAGGTTGTGATTCGGTAGGGTGAAAAGATTTTCAGGTCCAGCTCGGTGCTGGAGTGACTCCCACCTTACGTAGGGTAGGAAAATAACTCCAATCGAATGAAAGTATATGGATGATAGTATTTCTCTAAATACAGGTCCGGGCCGACTGCGGGGGTCCGGTTGACGGCAGACGCGTAAAAGGCGGAAGCTTTGAGGTCAAGCCTGCACGCTCAGGCACCCGCGTTATGGCGGTCCGTGTCGGTCCCCCCGCGACGATAAGCTGTGAACCCCGCCAGGCCCGGAAGGGAGCAACGGTAGCAGCCGACTCGGGCGCCGGGGTGTGGCGGGTACGGGCTGCCACCCTTCGCGCACACCGACCGGCCCGACCGGTGTACAGAGAGGTCTTGAGGAACCGATGAGTCACCAGGTGCTGGCCCGAAAGTGGCGCCCCGGCCGGTTCGAGGACCTGGTGGGGCAACCCCACGTGGTTCGGGCGCTGATGAACGCGCTCACGAGCGGCCGCCTGCACCACGCCTACCTGTTCTCGGGTACGCGGGGGGTGGGCAAGACCACCGTGGCCCGGATTCTCGCCCGCTGCCTCAATTGTGAGACCGGCATCACGGCAACGCCTTGCGGTGAATGCCGATCCTGTATCGAGATCTCCGAGGGCCGTCACCTGGACCTGATCGAGGTCGATGCGGCATCGCGAACCCGCGTCGATGACACCCGGGAACTGCTTGACAACGTTTCCTACGCACCGGTCTCGGGGCGCTTCAAGGTGTACCTGATCGACGAGGTGCACATGCTCTCGGAGAAGAGCTTCAACGCCCTGCTGAAGACGCTCGAGGAGCCACCGCCCCACGTGATGTTCCTGCTCGCGACCACCGATCCGCAGAAACTCCCGGTTACGGTGTTGTCGCGCTGTCTGCAGTTCAACCTGAAACCGATGCCGGGTCCGTTGATCGCCGAGCATCTGGGTCGGGTGCTGGAAGCCGAGGCGGTATCGGCGGAGCCCGGCGCGCTGCTGCGGCTCGCTGAAGCCGCGGAGGGCAGCATGCGGGATGCCCTGAGTCTGACCGACCAGGCGATCGCATACGGTGGCGCGAACCTCACGGAGTCCGAAGTTTGCGACATGATCGGGCTGTTGCCACGCTCCCGGCTCACCGTGTTGCTGGATGCCGCCTGGGCGGGGCAGGGCGCGCGCATGCTCGATGAGGTGAACGAACTCGAGAAACTCGCTCCGGATTGGAGTCGGCTTTTGGAGGAACTCGCGGCGCTGGTGCACGGCGTCGCCGTGGATCAGGTCCTGGCGGAGGATGCACCGGATCAGGAGGATCCGGTCCATCGCTGGCGGTGGGAGGCAGCGCGGCGGGAAAGCCAGGAGGAGATTCAGCTGAGTTACGAGATCCTGGTGCGCGGTGCGCGCGATCTTTCGTTCGCCCCGGATCCGCGGGTTGGCGTCGAAATGACCCTGCTGCGTCTTGTTGCCTTTCGACCGGATCCATTGCCGGCGGCGGAGTCGGCGGAGTCTGGGCAGGCGCCGGGGCGGTCGGTGCGGCCCGCGGCGGTGCCCGCCAGGGCGACCCGGGAGCCTTCCGGGGCCCGCGGCGCCGGGGTCCGGGATTCGGCTGTTGGTTCGGGTACAGCGCGGCGCCCGGCCGCGCCGACGGCAGAGGCGCCCGCCCCGAAGCGGCCCTCTCCGCCGCCGGCCGCGCCGCCAAGCCCGGGCGACTCCGTGCGGGAGCCCACTCCCGTGTCGGAGCCGGTGATGCTGGATTGGCACGCGTTCGCCCGCGATCTGGTACCCGGACCCGCGCGAGAATTGGCTCTGCACGCCGACCTGATCGAGTGCGCAGACGGGCGAGTGGTGATTGCGGTTCCGGCTGCGCAGCGAATGCTTGGAACCGAACGTACGCGCAAACGGCTTTCCGAGTCGCTGACCCTGATCCTGCAGCGCGAAGTGCGGCTGGAATTACGCGAACAGTCCGCGCCTTCGGACACCACGCCTGCGGCGCGCCTTGCGGCCGATGCGGCGGAGCTTCAGGCTAGAGCGGAAGCGGAGGTCCGTGCGGATCCCGTCATCCAGACTCTGCGCGATACGTTTGGCGCCGAGGTGGCGCGCGTGAGTCTGGAGGAAAGAGCGACGGACCCCGGCGTGGACGGCGCGGGTGCCCGCTGAGGGCCGGTGCATCCCGCGTGCGCGGACCCGTTACATTTCAATTTTTGTCGATGTGAACGACCAGGAGCTTGGGAACATGATGAAGGGTGGCTTGGGCGGGCTGATGAAGCAGGCCCAGAAGATGCAGGAAGACATGCAGAAGGTGCAGGCCGAACTGGCCAATATGGAAGTGGAAGGCCAGGCCGGAGGCGGCCTGGTCCAGGTGCTCATGACCGGCAAGCATGAGGTAAGGCGTGTGAAGATTGATCCCGGTCTTTTTGACGATGATCGCGACATGATCGAGGATCTTGTCGCGGCTGCCGTCAACGATGCCGTACACAAGGCGGAAACGGCCGCGCAGGAGAGGATGGCTGGGCTGACGGCAGGTATGGGCCTGCCGCCCGGCATGAAGCTGCCGTTCTGAGCGGGGTGCCGGGACGGAGCGGATGGAAGCGGCCCTGGATGAATTGATCGCCGCCCTGCGTTGCCTTCCGGGGGTGGGTGTACGGTCCGCGCGGCGTATGGCGCTGCATCTGCTGGAACGCGATCGGCAGGGTGGGCGTCGTCTGTCGCAGGCGCTCGATGTGGCGGTGGAGACCATCGGACACTGCTCGGTCTGCCGCACCCTGACCGCCTCGGATACCTGCCCACGATGCCTGGATGCGGGGCGCGATCGCGGCGTGATCTGCGTGGTCGAAAATCCGGGAGATGTCCTGGCGATCGAGAACGCCACGGACTACCGAGGGCTGTTTCACGTGCTGCTCGGCCGTCTGTCGCCGCTCGATGGGATCGGACCCGAGCAGCTGGGACTCGACCGTCTCGAGCAGCGCTTTCGGCAGCACGCGGTGCGGGAGTTGATTCTGGCTACAAACGCGTCGGTCGAAGGTGAAGTCACGGCACACTATCTCTCCGAAATGGCGGCGAGGCATGGGATTCGGGCCACCCGCATCGCCCAGGGTGTCCCCTCCGGCGGCGAACTGGAGTACCTGGATTCAGGCACCTTGAACCAGGCGCTTTCCGGTCGCCGCGACTACTGAGTGCCGCGCTGATCCGCGGGCTCGATGATTCGTGAGGACAGCGTCATGAACGACTGTATTTTCTGTAGTATCGCCAACCGGCAGATTCCCGCCGAACTGATCGTGGAAACCGACACGCTGGTCGCTTTCCACGATCTGAATCCACAGGCACCTCAGCACGTCCTGCTGATTCCGAAAAAGCATATCGCCACGCTGGATGGTGCAGGGGACGAGGATCGGGCGGTCCTCGGGGACCTGTTGTTGGCCGCGGCCGAGATTGCCCGGCGGCTCGGATTCGCGGAAGCCGGCTACCGGACTGTGATCAACTGCAACCAGAACGGGGGGCAATCGGTCTACCATCTGCATGTTCACGTCCTTGGCGGACGCGCGCTGGAATGGCCCCCGGGATGATGGAAAAGGTTTATACTAAGAGGTGACGAAATTTCTTCGGCCTTGAACGCGGTTAAGCCGTCCGAATGCGATGATGAACGCCTCATTACAATCCAGCTTGCACTTCGGCCGTCCCGGTGGCTGGCTGGTTGCGCTCGTCTTTTTGCTGGTCCCGGCGCTGGCTCAGGCGGACAGCCGCTCGGTGTACGAGCTCTCGTATGCGTTCGGCCAGGAAGCCCGCCCTTCGCTCGAAGCCTACTCCACGAACGACCTGTTGCGTCCCGGTTTTCGAAGTGAGGCGCCTCGCGGCCAGGAGCTGAGTCTGGGTGTCCGTTCCACGCGCCTGCCATTCGCACTGGAACCGGGGCTCGGGGAACAGTCGGTCGAGACGACCGGTGGGTTCATCCACCGGTTGGGCGACAGTGGCTTCGGCTATGGCATCAATTTGGGTTTGGGTCTGTACGCCTCCGCATGGGACCAGCCGCCCGATGCGGCCGACGCCGCTTTTTCGGGAACATCGTCGCTTATGGTCAGTGATTTCAGCGCCGGACCCACCTATGAAACCGGTAATCTGCTTAGCCGGATCCGGGTCGGGGTGCGTTACCCGATTCTGGGCGAAGCAGATTCGCGCAGCTCGTTTTACGGGCATCGGGGCGACGCGGCGCGTAGCGCCGGTTATCTGAGCCTCGACAGCAGGTTGCGGTTCAGCAACCAGACCGAGATGTCGGTGAGCCTCTTCTACGACGACCACGGTGTCGCGGATGCGCTCAACTGGTCGGACGGCGGCCTCGATTTTCGGGGTGGGTTGAGTGGCGGCAGGTCTGTCGTCGGCCTCGAGATGGGGCTGAATTTCTGACAGGACACTAGGTTTCCGAGTCCCGGGCATGCCCCTTGCGCTCCAACGGGGAGTGTCTGTCCGATGTGCTGCCTGCTTCCATTCCTGAGAACAATTCCAGCCAGGCGGCCATGCGGCCTGCCATGATACGGCCCTCGTCCGCCGCGGTCCGGACCGCGCAATCGGGTTCGGCCCGGTGCGTACAGTTGCGGAAGCGGCAGTGCTGCGCGATTTCGGCGATGTCGGGAAATCCTCGGGCCAGATCGTCCGTGCTGCGAATCTCGGGAGAAAAGTCCCGGACCCCGGGAGAATCGATCCAGGCAGCGCCATCGCCGGTTTCGTACCAGCGGGCGGTGGTCGTGGTATGCCGGCCCTCGCCGGTGTCGCCCAACGCCCCGACCCGGAGCGTTTCACGCGGCAACAGCGCCTGAACCAGGGAGGACTTTCCCGCGCCCGAAGGTCCGACGAGGATATTGCTTGCCCCCCGCGCGGCGGCTCGCAAGAGGTCGAGTCCGACTTCGGTATGCGCGCTGACGGACAGGATGGGGATATCGAGGGATCGGTAGTCGTCCGCCGCAAGGGTTCCGTGGCCGCCTTCCGCTGACGTGACCAGATCCGATTTGTTGATCAGGATGCCCGCCCGGGCGGGCAGGTTCAGAATGCCGACCAGGAACCGGTCGATCAGCAGGCGGGGCGTCTCAGGTCGCGGCGCCACCACGATCCAGGCCCGGTCGATGTTGGCGGCAATGGTTTTCACCCGATGGGCCCCGTCACGTCGAACCAGCCGGTTCCCCCGTTCCGCCCTTCGGGCGACCGCAGCTTTGCCGTTCTCCAGAAACACGAGGTCGCCACAGACCACGTCGTCATTCCTGCGGCGGAGGTGAGCCCGCAACACCGGCTCGCCGGGCCGCGCGATATCGACTTCACTGCCGTACCGCGCGATCACCCGAAACGGGTCATTCATCGCAACGACCGCCGCGTTACCGAGCCGTACCATCGCCTCGAGGCGGTATTCACACGGTGGACTACGCGAACAGCGCGTCGATGCGCGCCGCACAAATGAAGTCGTTCCGGCTCAGGCCACTCACCGCGTGCGTGGAAAAATGCACGACGCAGCGGTTGAAGTGCACTTCCATGTCCGGGTGATGATCCTGTTGGTGGGCGATCCACGCGACGGCGTTCACGAACGCCATGGTTTGGTAGTAGTCCGCGAAGCGCAGCTCCCGCGAGATCCGACCTGCGTCCGGGTCCAGGCGCCAATCCGTATGGAGTTCTTCCGCGGCCCGTGCGCACTCGGCCGCGTCCATGGGTCCCGTGAATGTCTCCGGGGGCTCACAATGAAGCGCTTTCAGTGCATCCATCCCAGGATCTCCGCGGAGTCTCAGAATTTGTAGTAACGGTCGTTCAGGAAAGCCGCGACCGCTTCGACTTCGTCATCAAACCAGCCGACATCAAGGTTCACGTTGCAGCGGTTCACCTGGGTCACCAGGGAATCATAGGCGCCCACTTGGCGATCTGCCCGGGTGTAGAGGCCAGAGCCGTCCCCGCCGGCAATACTCACGTGGCAGCTGATGCAGTTGTCCTGGTGCAGTTGTTCGCCCCGTTGCACGTCACTGGCCTGAGCCGAGAGGCTGAAGGCGGCGGAGACGGCGAGGATGGAGACTGCTTTTCCAAAATGATTCATGGTCTTTCTCCTTGGCATGCGGTCGTGCATGAGGTGTGTTCGGCGTGGTCACTCGGGACCCGTTCCTGATGATAAACTCGAAAGAGCGATCAAGGAGAATACATGGGCCAGAATGCCGACAATCTCATCTGGATTGATCTCGAAATGACTGGATTGGATCCCGACAGGGATTTGATCATCGAGATCGCGACCATTGTCACCGACAAGGATCTCAACGTTCTTGCGGAGGGCCCGGTGGCCGCGATACGGCAGACGGACGCGATACTGGCCGGCATGGATGACTGGAATCGACGCACGCACGGCGCTTCTGGCCTGGTGGAGCGCGTCCGGCGGAGCATGACGGATGAACTGGGCGCCGAACGCATGACCCTGGACTTTCTGAAGCAATGGGTGCCACGCAATGCCTCACCCATGTGCGGCAACTCGATCTGTCAGGATCGGCGGTTCATGGCCCGGTGCATGCCGGATCTGGAAAAGTATTTCCATTACCGGAACCTCGATGTCAGTACGCTCAAGGAGCTCGCGCGCCGCTGGGCACCCGGGATCGTCGCCCACTCGAAAAAGGAATCGACCCACCAGGCGTTGCAGGACATCCGGGATTCCATCGATGAACTCCGTCACTACCGCGAGCACTTCATCCGCATGCCCGCACCCGAGGGGCACTGAGGCGCGGGGATTTCACGAATACCTCGATCCGGGCGGCGCGAGCACCGTGGGCTGACCGTCCAGCTCGGGATCGCGCTCTGGGAAATCACGGATGTAATGCAGCCCCCGACTTTCGCTCCGTTCCAGCGCGCTGCGCACGATGATGTCGGCAATCAGGACCAGGTTGCGCAGCTCGATCAGGTCCGGTGTGATCCGGTAATGGCTGTAATACTCGTGTACCTCCTCCATCAATACGCGTATTCGGCGGTGCGCGCGTAGCAGGCGGTCTCGGGTACGCACGATGCCGACATAGTCCCACATGAGGCGACGCAGTTCGTCCCAGTCGTGCGAAACAACGACCTCTTCATCCGAGTCGGTTACCCGGGATTCGTCCCAGTTCGGCGGTTCGGGAAGGCATTCCGGCGTGAATGAGTCGGGATTGGAGAGGATGTGGTCTGCCGCCGACCGGGCGTACACAAGGCACTCCAGCAGCGAGTTGCTGGCCATGCGGTTGGCCCCGTGGAGGCCCGTGTAGGATGCCTCTCCGACGGCGTACAGGCCCGGAAGGTCGGTGCGGCCATGGCGATCGACCTGCACCCCGCCGCAGGTGTAATGCGCGGCGGGGACCACCGGCAGGGGCTCGGTGGTCATGTCGAATCCATATTCGAGGCAGCGCTGGTGAATCATCGGAAAGTGCTCGCGAACGAACTCCGGTGTCCGATGGCTGATATCGAGGAACACGTGCTCCAGACCGAGGCGCTTCATTTCATGGTCGATGGCGCGGGCGACGATGTCGCGTGGCGCAAGTTCCGCCCGCGCATCAAATCGTTTCATGAACCGGTCTCCGTCCGGAAGCAGCAGGTGTCCACCTTCACCCCGCACCGCCTCGGAGATCAGAAACGATTTGGCCTGCGGATGGAACAGGCAGGTCGGGTGGAACTGCATGAACTCCATGTTCGTGACCCGGCACCCGGCCCGCCATGCCATCGCGATGCCGTCACCAGTGGCACCATCGGGGTTGGAATTGTACAGGTAGACCTTGCTCGCGCCCCCGGTAGCCAGAATCACCACGGGGGCGAGAACGGTCACCACCTTGCGCGTCTCGCCATCCTGTACATAGGCGCCGATGACGCGCGGGGTGGACCCGTCCGTATCCACGATCAGGTCCACCGCGAGATGGCGCTCGAACACTTCGATGTGCGGCTGGCCCCGTGCCGTGTCGACCAGCGCTTCTTCGATTGCCTGCCCTGTGGCATCGGCGGCATGCGCGACCCGGCGGGCGCTGTGTCCACCTTCGCGGGTCAGGTGCAGACGGCTGCGGCCTTCATGCGCTTCGCGGGTGAACGGCACTCCCAGACCCAGAAGCCACTGAATGGCTTCGGGTCCCGCAGCGACCGTCTGGCGCACGGCTTCGACATCGCAAAGCCCCGCTCCGGCATCCAGCGTGTCGGCCACGTGGGCTTCGAAGGAATCGGTCGCGTCGAGGACAGCGGAGATGCCACCCTGCGCGTAACGGGTGCTTCCCTCGTCCACGGGACCCTTGCTGATCACCGCAACGCGCCGAACTGGAGCGAGATGGAGCGCGGCGGTAAGGCCCGCTGCACCGCTTCCGATGATCAGGACATCAAACCGTTGCGCGCTCAGGCCCTGTTGAGTTGCGCCCATGGCTCAGGTAACGTTCCGGCGTTGTTTCATCTGCGTCGACAGAAGATGCAGAATCTTCGGGCGTTGGCGGCGAACTTCAGGATGGTCACGGGGTCCATGTATTCGAGATTACCGAAGTCGGGGTTCCATGCGGGAGTCCCCACATGAGCGAGAAGGCTTCGGACGAGGCCCTCGTGAAACGCGTTCAACGTGGCGAGAAGGCTGCATTTGACATCCTGGTTCTCAAGTATCAGCACAAGATCATCAACCTCGTGGGTCGTTATGTCCATGACCATGCGGCAGCGCAGGATGTGTCCCAGGAAGCGTTCATCAAGGCCTATCGCGGACTCGCGAACTTTCGCGGCGAGAGCGCGTTCTATACGTGGTTGTACCGGATCGCCATCAATACCGCAAAGAACTACCTGGTGGCCCAGGGACGGCGGCGTCCCGAGGCCGAAATCGACGCCCAGGACGCGGAGCAGATCGGTGGTGATTCTGCGCTGAAGGACAATGCAACCCCGGAAGGGGAGCTGTTGTCAGAAGAGATACAGGCGGCCGTTCAAAGGACGATCGAAAGGTTGCCGGACGACTTGAGAACTGCGATTACCCTGCGCGAACTGGAAGGGATGAGTTACGAAGAGATCGCCCAGACCATGGGATGCCCGATCGGCACCGTCCGTTCGCGCATCTTCCGGGCCAGGGAGGCCATCGACCGGACCTTGCGTCCTTTGCTGAACGACTGAACGGGCCCAACATGAACAGCGAGAACACCCAAGTTTCCAAAACCGAGCGCCTCTCCGCCTTGGTCGACAACGAAACGGATGCCTTCGAAACCCGAAGACTCATCGACGAACTGATTCGGTCGGAAGACGACCGGGCTCAATGGGCCCGTTACCACCTGATCGGTGACAGTCTGCGTGGCGGGATGAGGCAGGTAGCCCCGGCCAACTTTCTCGACGGTGTCCGTCAGGGAATCTCAGACGAAGAGCCGTTTGCATTGGCGGAGCCTGAAACCGCCCGGAGCCCCTGGCTTCGCCCGGTCGCAGGATTGGGCGTGGCGGCAACGGTCGCCGTGGTGACGCTTCTTGGTTTCCAGATGATGGCGACCCAGGGGCTGGACGATGGCTCACCTGTAAGCACCACGGTGCAGGTGGCGCCGGTTGCAGAGCCATCCACAACCGAGATCGCGGAGACTCCAGACCCCAGGTTTGCTCGCTATCTCGAGAATCATGCAGAGCTGCTGACTCCGGGGTCCTCGGCTTTTGCCCGGGTTCGAAATTCGGTCGACGGCGATTGATTCCGGCATGAGGGCCTGGTTCTCGCAGCTTCCACTGGCGCTGTTGGTTCTACTGTCCGGCGCGGCCGGAGCCGGAGCGATGGAGCCGTCGGAATGGCTGGAGCGGATGAAGCAAAGCATCCATCATCACAGCTATTCGGGCACCTTCATCCTGCAGCGTGGTGACCGCATCGACACCGTACGCGTCGTGCATGCCGCCGAAGACGACGGCTACCGCGAGCGGCTGCAGACCCTGACCGGGTCGGCTCGGGAAGTCATTCGGTCCGTGGATCGGTTGCGTACGTTCGAAGGCGAGGGCGCCGAGACGCTGGATGGCCCGCAACAGGGACCGCAGTGGCCACCCGCCATTGCCACCGCACTCCTCCAGAACAGTGCCCATTACGAGCTGACGTCGCCCGGGCGCGACCGCATCGCGGGCCTGCCCTGTTACATGCTTCATGCCAAGGCGCAGGACGCATTGCGCTACAGCCAGAAATACTGTGTTCACGACGACACCGGGGTGCCGCTGCTGAGCGAACTGATCGACGGTGATGGTCAGTTGCTGGAACGGCTGGTGTTCACCGAACTCGAATTTCTCGACGTGGTGTTCGAAGATGCATTGGAAGCTCGTGATTGTGATGCCCGCCACATCCAGGTCCGTGCCGGTGCCGAACACGACGGCGGCGGTGAGATGGACGGCCCATGGTCGTTCGAGGACCTGCCGCCTGGCTTCAGCCCGATCATCGCGACGGCACGTCGGTTTGCACCCGATGCTCCGGCGTCGCTCCATTTCGTATTGAGTGACGGTCTTGCGACGGTCTCCGTGTACGTCGACGAAGCTGCTGAGCTTTCGCAGGTTTTCGAGGGGGCTACGCGCTCCGGCGCGACGCATGCAGTCGCGCGGCCGCTGGCGGGGCACCAGGTGACGGTGGTGGGTGAAGTTCCGCAGCAGACCGTGCAATGGATCGCAGATTCCACTCGATTCAAGCCACCCGTCGCGCCGCCGGCTCCCGGAAACTGAGGACGCCACCATGTCCGACTGGATGGAAGAGCAAGGGGTCGTGGTGTCGGTGATGGACGGATGGGCGACGGTCCGCGTCCAGCGGCAATCGACCTGTGGCTCCTGTTCTGCGCGCAGCGGTTGCGGCAACGGGGTATTGTCCGAGGTGCTGGGGCGTCGAGCCCTGGATCTCCGCATTCCGAATCGGGAGCGGCTGCAGCCGGGTGATCGGGTGACGCTGGGGATTCGCGACCGATCCCTGGTGTCCGGCGCGGTCGTCATGTATCTGTTGCCGCTCGCGGGCCTGATCGGCGTCGCGGCGTTCCTTTCGATGCTGATACCCGGTGTGACCGAGGGCTGGCTGGTCCTCAGCGGGCTCGCGGGATTTGGTCTGGGTCTGCTCGCGGTCCGGTGGTGGCTGCGCCGACAGGGCAGTCGGTTCGACCCGGTACTGCTTGCGCACCAGCCATCCTCGGTGGTTTGAGACTCCGGAATTCCGCGGTGCGGCGCCGGATGACGAGGGCGTCGGGTCGCGGGTCCTTTTGTCGGGGCTCCAGGATTCCCGGAAAATCCGCCGTCGTCGGGGAACTTGCCGATGTCCGACGCCTCTAGACGTGTACTCCCGATAACTTGAGAAGGTTGATATGAAAGTATATTCCTGGCCACTGGTCCTCGTGTTGCTGTGGGCCGTGGCATTGCCATCCGCGGCACGTACGCTACCCGATTTCGTTCCACTCGTTGAGCAGAACAGCCTTGCGGTCGTGAATATCTCCTCGTCTCGTGAACAGACCGTGGCGTCGCGTTCTGGCACCATGCCTGAATTCCCCCCGGGGTCACCGTTCGAGGATCTGTTCGAGCGCTTCTTCGGGGAACGCGACACGCCGCAACCGTTTGAACGCAGTGCCATGGGGTCGGGCTTCATCTACACGGACGATGGCTACATCCTGACCAACCACCACGTGGTTGACGGAGCCTCGGAGATCACCGTCCGGTTGTCGGACCGGCGCGTGTTCAGCGCCGAACTCATCGGTTCCGATGCCCAGAGCGACATCGCTGTATTGAAAATCGAGGCAGAGGATCTGCCCACGCTGAAACTGGGGTCCTCGGAACACCTGAAGGTCGGCGAATGGGTGCTGGCGATCGGTTCGCCGTTTGGCTTCGATCATTCGGTCACCGCCGGCATCGTCAGTGCCAAGGGGCGCAGCCTGCCCTCCGACAACTACGTGCCCTTCATCCAGACCGACGTCGCAATCAATCCCGGAAACTCCGGCGGCCCCCTGTTCAATCTGGATGGCGAGGTCGTCGGCATCAACTCGCAGATCTACAGCCGTACCGGCGGCTTCATGGGCCTGTCGTTTGCGATTCCGATCGAAATGGCGGTCGAGGTGGCCGAGCAGCTGCGTGATACCGGTGTGGTGACTCGCGGCTGGCTGGGCGTGTTGATTCAGGAAGTCACGCGTGAACTTGCCGATTCCTTTGGCATGAACCGCCCGACGGGTGCCCTGGTGGCACAGGTCCAGCCGGAGAGTCCCGCCGAACGTGCCGGTTTCCGCAGCGGTGACGTGATTCTTCGGTTCAATGGTATCGAAGTGCCCCGTTCCAGCGCATTGCCACCGATCGTGGGGCGCACGCCCGTGGGTGCCGAGGTGGACGTCGATGTTCGCCGCGGGAGCCAGGAGATCACCATTCCGGTCACGATCGACGCGCTGCCCGAAGCGGTGGCCAGTGCGCGAGGGACGCCACCGCCGATGACCCGCCCGCAGAGTTTCCTGGGCATGCAGCTGGAGCCGCTGGCCCCGGAGGAACGTCTGGCGATGGGGTTGGGGGACGCGGGAGTCCGGGTGATCGAAGTCACCGGGGATCCGGCACGTGCTGCCGGCATTCGGGCCGGGGACGTGATCGTGCAGCTCGGCGGCGAACCGGTCGGCTCGCCGGAAGATCTGAAGGAGAACGCTCAAGCCGCGCCGGAGGGTCGCTCGGTACCCGTGTTGGTCCATCGGGACGGCACCCCGGTATTCATCGCGTTGCGCATTCCGGCCTCCTGAGCCCGGATCGGGGGTGTCGGGTCGCCGACACCCCACGGGACACTCGTGACTTCCAACGCTGAGCGGCCCGCGCCGCTGCTTTCCCTTTATTTCCGGGACGGATGTTGTCTCTGCGATCAGATGGCCGCGGAGCTTTCGGCACTGGAATGCCGTTATACTTTCGCGCTCGAACGTATCGACATCGATGAAGATCCTGGCCTGGCGCTTCGTTTCAATGCCAAGGTTCCGGTGTTGGCAGTGAACGGAGACATCCTGTGCTGCCACCGCCTCGATACAGCCGCATTGATCGAAGAGCTGACCCGGCATGACTGAGCCCCGACTGACCCGCAATTTCTCCATCATCGCCCACATTGACCACGGCAAGTCCACCCTCGCGGACCGGCTGATCCAGTCCTGTGGCGGTCTGAGCGAGCGCGAGATGGCCGAACAGGTGCTCGACTCCATGGATCTCGAGCGCGAACGCGGGATCACCATCAAGGCCCAGAGCGTGTCGCTGTACTACGATGCCGCCGACGGGCAACGCTACCAGCTGAACTTCATCGACACGCCGGGCCACGTCGATTTTTCCTATGAGGTCTCGCGTTCTCTGGCCGCCTGCGAAGGGGCGTTACTCGTCGTCGACGCGTCCCAGGGCGTCGAGGCGCAGAGCGTCGCGAACTGTTACACCGCGATCGACCAGGGCCTCGAGGTGGTCCCGGTTCTGAACAAGATCGACCTGCCGGCCGCCGACCCCGACCGGGTCGCCACTGAGATCGAGGACGTCATCGGCATCGAGGCGGAGAATGCGCTGCGGGTTTCCGCGAAGACCGGGGTCGGGATCCCCGAGTTGCTGGAGGAGATCGTCCGGCGGGTTCCGCCCCCGGAAGGCGATGCAGCGGGGCCGTTACAGGCGCTGGTGATCGACTCCTGGTACGACAATTACCTCGGTGTGGTGGCGCTGGTTCGGGTCAAGTCGGGGCGCCTGCATGCGAAACGGCGCGTCATCGCGATGTCCGTGGGCCGCGTGTACGAGGTCGACCGGGTGGGCGTGTTTGCTCCGAAACCAGTGGATCGGCCCTTTCTGGATGTGGGGGACGTCGGTTACCTGATCGCCAACATCAAGGACATTTCCGGGGCGAAGGTCGGGGATACCTTCACCGATGCGCAGAAACCGGCGGCGAGTCCGCTGCCGGGCTTCAAGGAGGTACAGCCTCGGGTGTTCGCCGGCATGTTTCCGATCAGCGCGGAGGACTTCAATGATCTGCGCGAGGCGCTGGAGAAGCTGCGGCTGAACGATGCCGCGCTGTATTTCGAACCGGAAACTTCGCAGGCACTGGGCTTCGGGTTCCGCTGCGGATTCCTGGGCATGCTGCACATGGAGATCGTGCAGGAGCGCCTGGAACGGGAATACGACCTCGATCTGATCACCACCGCGCCGACCGTGGTGTACGAAGTCGCCAAAAACAACGGCGAGGTGGTTCCGGTCCACAACCCCTCCGAGCTCCCGCCCGCCAACGAGATCGACGAGATCCGTGAACCGATCATCCTCGCGAACATCCTGGTACCCCAGGACTACGTCGGAGCGGTCATGACCCTGTGTCAGGAGAAGCGCGGGGTGCAGGCGAAGATGCAGTACATGGGGCGGCAGGTGGCGTTGGCCTACGAGATGCCGATGTCGGAGGTTGTACTCGATTTTTTCGACCGGCTGAAATCGGCGACCAAGGGGTATGCCTCCTTCGATTATCAACCCCTTCGCTTCCAGGCGGCCCCGCTGGTGCGGGTGGATATCCTGATCAATGGAGAGCGGGTCGACGCGCTTTCGGCTATCCTCCACCGCGATCAGGCCCAGAGCCGCGGTCGGGAGTTGACCGAGCGCATGTCCGAAATCATCCCGCGGCAGATGTTCGAAGTCGCGATTCAGGCCGCGATCGGTTCCAAGGTCATTGCCCGCTCGACGGTGAAGGCCCTGCGCAAGAACGTCCTCGCCAAGTGCTACGGGGGTGATGTCTCGCGCAAGCGCAAGCTGCTGGAGAAGCAGAAAGCGGGCAAGCGGCGCATGAAGCAGATCGGAAGGGTGGATGTTCCGCAGGAGGCGTTCCTCGCCGTTTTGTCCACCGGTGACAAATCGTAGTATCCGGGGTGTGCTCCTCACGATCCCGCCGGGTTGGGACGTTAATGCGAAAATCAGCCACGGAAGGACACGGACGTCACGGAAAATGAAGGCACTCAAAGCCTTTTTCGCGCGTTTCCGTGGCTCGCCTTTTCACCGTCAGGGGTGGCGCAGGGCCATGACAGTTGGACACGTTTTACAGGATAAGGATCGAGTATGACGTTCAGCCTGGAGCTGATTTTGGTGCTGGCGACCCTGGTCACCGGGGTGATCTGGCTGACCTGGGCGGTGATCCGGCGGCGGCTGAGCCCCGAGCGGCAGGCCTCAATGCCCTGGTACGTCGATTATTCGCGCTCGTTCTTTCCCGTGTTGTTGTTCGTGCTGGTGCTGCGCTCGTTCGTGGCCGAGCCTTTTCGCATTCCGTCCGGGTCCATGATGCCGACGCTGCTGGTCGGCGATTTCATCCTGGTGAACAAGTTCTCCTACGGCGTGCGCCTCCCCGTGACCCGCACGGTCATCCTCGACACCGGCCGTCCGGAGCGCGGTGACGTAGCGGTCTTCAAGTACCCGAGGAATCCGGCCGAGGACTACATCAAGCGCGTGGTCGGTCTTCCCGGGGACCTCATCGAGTTTCGTGACCGCACCCTGTTCGTTAACGGCGAACCGCAGGCACTGGAAAAAGTCGGTCCCTACGAAGGTGTGGGTTCGGGCCGGATGATGACGGGTGCGATGCTCTTCAGGGAATCGCTGGGCGAGGTGCCCCATGAGATCCTGATGCGGGAGAACATCGCCGGGCTCAGTGGTTCCGTGCGGGTTCCGGAGGGGCAGTACTTCATGGTCGGGGACAACCGGGACAACAGCAACGACAGCCGGATGTGGGGTTTCGTCCCCGAGGAACTGCTGGTGGG
>SLNI01000266.1 GCA_007133115.1 Thioalkalivibrio sp.
TCCCGGGTCGTACTCATGGATCTCGCGCCACCCACGGCCGGCAACCTGCTCGGGTGGCTGAATGTGCAGGACCACCCGGACATCACCTACGACGCCGTGGTTCGAAACACCGGTTTTCGCATGGGGGGCGACATCCTGGTACCCGCGTGGCGCCAGGATCTGAACCACGTCCCCGCGTTGCGCGGCCGCGCCACCGTGATTCCGAGCCCACTCGAGCACGGCCTCGATGCGGGCGATGCACGCCTGATCCTGGAACGGATCGCGGCTCACGACCAAGCCTCCTGACCGGGTACCGACCGCGAGGGTCAGGTCGGGCGCTGGCCGGGCTGAATGAACTCCACGCAACTCAGCCCGGTGTCCAGCACCGCGCGCCGCAGGGCCTCAATGGCCTGCGGACGGGGAAAGCTGCTGCGCCACGCGAGCGCCACGCGCCGGCTCGGCACCGGCTCCTCGAAACGACGCACAGCCAACAGACGCTGCGCATAGCGATCGGCTCCCGCAGCCGTGCAGGGCAGGATGGTCACCCCCATGCCCGACGCCACCATGTGGCGGATGGTTTCCAGGGAAGACCCCTGCAGGTTGCTCGATCCGCTGCCCTCGGTACTGGCGACGCGCAGGCAGCGCGGGCACAGATCCAACACCTGGTCACGGAAGCAGTGTCCCGCTCCGAGCAGAAGGAGGTTCGCGTCCGCCAGACTGTCCAACGTGAGCTCTGAGCCCTGAGTCAGCGGATGAGCCTCGGGTAGCACCGCCACGAAAGGTTCGTCGTAGAGCGGCAAGGTGACCACGCCGGGTTCTTCGAACGGCAACGAAACCACGATCGCGTCGAGTTCGCCGTCCTTCAGGCGGTCGCGCAGGCGGCCGGTGAAGTTCTCCTCGATCACCAGCGGCATCGCCGGCGCTCGATCGTGCAGCACCGGGATCAGTTCCGGCAGCAGATACGGGGCGATCGTGTAGATCGCGCCCAGGCGCAAGGGTCCAAGCAATTGGTTCTGTTGCCTTGCTGCCATCTCGCGCAGGGCGGACGCCTCTTCCAACACCCGCCGCGCCTGCAGAATCAGCGCCTCGCCGGCGGGCGTCACCGTCACCTCGCCATGGCCGCGCTCGAACAGGGTGACGCCGAGTTCCTCCTCGAGCTTTCGCACGGCCACGGACAGCGAGGGTTGGCTGATGTGGCAGGCGTCGGCCGCGTGCCCGAAATGCCGTTCCCGGGCCACGGCCACGACGTACCGGAGCTCGTTCAGCGTCATGGCCGGTATTCTCCGTGGCTGGTCGGGGATTCCTCATCCAGCAGGCGCCCCCCCTTTGGCAGGTCCATGCTGACCCGATGCGTCCGTCGCCCCCGCAGGGAGAGTTCCCCAAGATGCCTTGCCTGACCATCCGACGAGAATTCGAAACGATACAAGCGCACCAGGCCGAAGCGCCCCCGCACCCGTTCGATCCGGACCCCTGCAGGCACCACGCTCCCGTCGAGGAATTGCATTTCGGCGCGGGCACAGAGGTCGCGGGCGACAATCCGGGCTCGCTCGAGACTGCGCCAGGCATCGTTCAGGTAGACGACGCCGAGCACGAGGGCAAGAATGACGACAAGTCCGGTCATGCCGGTATGATACGCGGAAGGTCGCGGCGTGCTCATCCAACCCGGGGTGCCATGCCGGACGGATTACCCACCCCGAAACATGCCCCGAGCGGCCCTGTTGCCGATGCGTCCGATGACCGAACCGTATGCCAATTTGCTCCAGCGCCTCCGCAGCATTGCGCGCGAGGAACTGTTGCCCCGTTTCCAGGGCGCACTCTCGGTGGCGGAAAAACCCGATGGAAGCCTGGTGACCAGCGCCGACCAGGCGATGGATGCGCGCTTCCGGCACGCCATCGACGAACTCTTTCCCGGCATGAACGTGCTCAGCGAGGAGCAACCACGCGATAAACAGAGTGCTTTGCTCACCAGCGGCGAGGATTTCTGGCTGGTCGATCCACTGGACGGCACGACCAATTTTGCTGGAGGCCTGCCGTTTTTCGCCGTATCGGCGGCGCTGATACGCGACGGCCGGGTCGAATTCGGCGCAACCTACGATCCGGTTCGGGACGAGCTGTTCAGCGCCCATCGCTCGCATGGCCTGCAGCTGAACGGCGAACGTCCACCCCCTCGTCGGTTCGAGGCGGAGCGTCTGGAGCATTGCACCGCGCTGGTCGATTTCAAACGCCTGCCGCCGGCACTGGCACAGGCCCTTGCGCTACAGGCACCCTACCGTTCCCAACGCAACCTCGGGGCCTGCGCACTGGAATGGGCCTGGCTGGCAGCCGGCCGCGCCGACCTCTACCTGCACGGCGGCCAGGCGCTCTGGGACTGCGCAGCCGGTGCGCTGATGCTTACCGAATCCGGCGGGCACCTGACCGATCTCGACGGCGGCCCGGTTTTCCGACGATCGCTCAACAAGCCCTCGGCGATTGCCGCCAGTTCCCGAACCCTCCACGAACGCTGGCTGCGCTGGCTGGATGAGAAGCGGTGCGGCTGCAGCACCTCGGCATGACTTCTCACGTGGCGCGCGAGGTCTCGACAAACCGAGCCGGTTCGCCCTTCTCAGTCTTTCCCGCTAGGATGGTCGGCTGTTTGCCTTACTCCGAAGACCGATGAGCGACACCATCCAGGCATTGCTGGCCCAGGAACCGCACCTGCGGATGCAGTTGGGCGAGACCGAGATCGTGCTGTTGGGCACCGCGCACGTTTCCCCGACCAGTGCCCGCACGGTGGCCGATCTCGTCGCGAGCGGCGCATTCGACACGGTGGCGATCGAACTCTGCATGAGTCGCCAGCAGGCGATGCTGGACCCCGACGCCATGAGCAAGCTGGACCTGTTCAGCGTGATCCGGCGCGGGCAGGCCCCGATGGTCGCCGCCAGCCTGGCGCTGGGCGCCTACCAGCAGCGCCTCGCCGAGCAATACGGCATCGAGCCCGGCGCGGAGATGCGTGCGGCGATCGACGGCGCACTGGATCAGGGCCTGCCTCTGGCCCTGATCGATCGCGACATCGGGCTGACCCTGCGCCGCGCCTACCGCTCGGTACCCTGGTGGCAACGCATGGGTCTGGTCGGCGGACTGTTCGCCAGCGTGATGAGCCGGGAGAAAATCGACGAGTCCGAGATCGAGCGGCTGAAGCAGGGTGACATGCTCGAGTCCACGTTCAGCGAATTCGCCGAGCAGTCGCGAGAGCTCTATCTGCCGCTCATCGACGAACGGGACCGTTACATGGCGGCGCACCTGCGCAGGCTGGCCGAGGGGACCGAATCCCGCCGAATTCTCGCCGTTGTGGGCGCCGGGCATCTGAAGGGCATCGAACGCTATGCCACACTCGAGCAGCAGCCACCTGATCAGATCCTGGACCAGCTCGACCAGTCCCCTCCGCGGGCGCGCTGGCCCCGCTACGTGCCCTGGATCGTGGTGGGCATCATCCTGCTGGGCTTCGTCATCGGCTTCTCCCGCAACACCGAACTCGGCCTGCAGATGGTGCTGGACTGGGTGATGATCAACGGCGGTCTGGCCGCGGTGGGGGGCATCATCGCGCTGGCACACCCGGTGACCATCTTGACCGCCGCCCTCGCAGCCCCGCTAACCTCGCTGAATCCGACCATCGGGGTCGGCTTCGTGGCCGCGGCGGTCGAGCTCTACCTGCGCAAACCGCAAGTCGGGGATTTCGCGCGACTGCGGAAGGACACGACCAACCCGAAGGGGTGGTGGAGCAACCGGGTATCCCGGGTCCTGCTCGTATTTCTGCTCACGACCCTCGGTTCCGCCATGGGGACCTACATCGGTGGCGCGCGCATTTTCGGGCACCTGTTCGGAAACTCCGGCTGAAGGGGCTAACCGCCTCAGAGTCCGATACCGATTCCGATCCCGAAGCGCACCCCGCCCCAACCTCGGGGTTCGCCGGCTGGACCGTCCGGCCAGAGGTGCAACTCTTCCACCTCGAGCACGGGAAAGCGGTACGGCACCTCACCGATCCGACCGTCCTCGAAACCACTGATCCGCCCGCGCGCGGTCAGCCAGCGCCCCACACGATGATCCACCGGATCCAGAAAGCCGGGCGCCCTCAGCAGGAAACGTCCATCCGTGGTGCCACCGGTTCGGGGTTCCTGGCCACGCAGCGGATAACTCACCACCTGGATCCAGGTCGCGTCCTCCAGGTTTCGCACCTCGACGATCACACCGCCCCAGATCTGCATCGCGCCCATCGCGCCCCCGGCTGCGGCTGCGGAGGGAGAGACGGCCGGGTCCTGCACGGGAGCAAGTGGCGGTGTCGCGCAGGCGGAGAGCACGAGCAGAAGCGGGAGAACCCACGCCGATGGAACCCAACGAGCTCTCATCGCCACCCCGGATACCAGGGGTGCCAGGGAGAGCGATACCATGGATTCCACGGATCCCAGAACGGATCCCTGAGAATGACGTCCGGTCGCGGATCGGGGACCGGCCAGAGGTGCACCGACTCCGCGGCAACTTCGGGAAACGGGTACGGAAAATCGCCGATGCGGTCCAGTGCGACACCCGTCACGCGCCCGCGGACCGTCACCTCACGCTGCGGTGCATAGACCTGAGGATCCAGCAGTCCGGGAAAGAATGCACGGAAACGTCCTTCGCTGCGATCGCCGGATACCGGGCGCTGGTTGCGGTCCAGGGAACGGGTGACGATTTCGAGACGAGTACCATCGACCTCGTTGGTCACACGCGCCACCACACCGCCCCAGACGACCACCTGACCGACTGCATCGCCGGGATTGGCCTGAATCTGTGTCACGCCGGGCTGCGTCTCGGGAACCGGCTGCAAAGCGTCGGGCACCGAGGCACAGGCGCTCACGAGTACAGCCAGTGCCCCGGCACACAAGGGCCTGCACCCGATCTTCACCCACCTCTGCCCAGTCGCCATGTGGGTTCGACCCTTAGCACCGTCGCGACGTTCCCGGCAGATCCGGCGGAGCACTCAGTCGGCCACGTCGAAGGACCGTCGCATGAAGGCGGTCGCGCGCATCAGCGCATCGCGGGTGGCAAGATCGTCTGCGAA
>SLNI01000134.1 GCA_007133115.1 Thioalkalivibrio sp.
GATTCATCACACTGACTGCAGCAGTCCGAATCGCATGAGGGCCGCATGCAGGTCCGGGATCACCAGAGGCTTGTTCAAGACCAGCGGAGGCCCGGGGAGCCCGTCCAGGGAAAGGAGCCCGGGATCCTGACCGGTCATCAGAACGACCGGCAAGCCCGGATGCTTCACCGAAAGCACGCGCAACAGATCATGGCCGTCCAGTTCCGGCATGTTGATGTCCGAGAACACCAGATCGAAGTCCCGATCGCGGTCGAGGATCCGCAGGCAGTCGTTGCCGTGCTCCGCAGATACGTGCTGTATCCCCAGAACCCGCAGTTGGCGACCGAGCGAGTCGCGGATTCGGGGATCGTCATCGACCACCAACACCCGCGCACTTCGGTTCCCGGTGTCGAATACCTGCCGAAGAGACCCGTACCCTGGCGAGGCGCCCACTTCGGCCACCGGCAGGAAAAAAACAAACTCCGTGCCCTCGCCAATCCGGGAGTCCACGCTCAGACCGGCTCCGGAACCCAACACGAACTCGTGCACCATGTACATGCCCAAACCGTGTCCACGGCTTCGGGTTTTGGTCGAAAACAGGGGTTCGAACAGGCGTTCCAGCGTGTCCGGACTCATTCCGGTGCCCGTATCGGCCACCCTCAGCGCAACGTATTCTCCCGGAGCGATATGTCCGACCTGCAATGCCGGGCTTCCATCCCAGCGGACCCGTCGAGCGTCGAGGGTCACCAACCCACCCTGGGGCATTGCATCGCGCGCGTTCAGGATAAGGTTCAGGACCGCTGCCTGCAGAAAACCGGTTTGGCTGAGCACCACCAGACCGGACGGCAGGCTGACCTGCAGGTGAATGAAGGCCGGCAGAATCGGTCGACAGATGCCCACGACCTCCTCGACGGTCTCGCCCAGCGGCACCGCCTGCGGACGCAATGTGTCGCCGCGACCGAGGGACAACATTCCCGAAACCACCACCTTGGCCTGGCCCAGGGCGCTCTGGATCTCCTCCAGAACCTGACCAACCTCCGGGTCATCCGACTCGTCCGCAAACTTCTGCCGCAGGTAGTCGATGTTGATATCCAGCACGCCGAGCACGTTGTTGAAATCGTGTGCCACGCCGCTGGACAGATACCCGATGGTTTCGCGCTGCCGGGCGGCGGCAAGATCGATCTTGATGCGATCGCGGAGGATCGCGCTCATCAGCAGCCCGGCGAAAACCTGCAGGAAACGAACGTCCGGCCGCGTCCACACGTGTTCTTCCCGCACGCCATCGAAACCGACAAAACCCTCCAGTCGTCCGCCCTGCAGCAGCGGCACCAGCAGCACGGAACGAACCCCCTGCATCTCGAGCAGAGTCCGCTCGGCCGCCCATTCACCGTCCAGATCGCCAACCCGAGAGATGACGACGGTTTCACCCGATTGCAGCTGTCGTAGCGCACAGGGCGCAGCGTGTATCGGCACGTCCTGCAACTTTCCGATCACCGGCTCAATACCGTCCGCGCACCACTCATGGGTGTTGCTTACGGTGTCAACGCCCGGGTCGCACCGAAAAAGATAGGTGCGATCGGAACGCGTGAAGCGGCCGACGCGGGCCAGGGTCAGATCGATCACCTGGTCGATGTTCTGTTCCATCGGCTCCAGGCACGCCACGGACAGATCGCGCAACTCGCGCTCCATCGCCTCCCGATGCAGCAGCTCCAGCTCTGCCTCCTTGCGCTCGGTGATATCCAGCGCAACACCGGCAATCCGTAGCGGAACACCGTCGGCATCGAAATCCACGCGACCCTGCTCGAGCATGACCCTCGGGATGCCATCCGGTCCGAGGACGCGATGCTCGATCCGGTAGAGCCCGTCTGCCCGTCCGGTTGCGGCTTCGAGCTCGGCACGGACCGCGGCCCGGTCCTCCGGGTGCACACTCGCGAGAAAGGCCTCCAGGGAGGGCTGGACCGAGCGCGGTGCATAGCCCATCAATGCGAACGTTTCGTCGCTCCAGCGCAGCTCGCCCGTGTGAAAGTCGTGTTCCCAACTTCCGACATGCGCGATGGACTGCGCCTCGCGAAGCGAAGCCTCGCTACGGGACAGTCGTTCCATCCCCTCGTAGGCGTCCGTTACGTCCTGCTGCACACCGAGATAATGCGTGATCTCCCCCGAGGCATTAGTGATCGGGGTCAGGGTCATGGCGTTCCAGAATGGACGGCCATCCTTGCGAAAATTGCGCACAACCACCCGACAGGTCCGCCCCTCGGCGACGGCCCTGCGCATCTCCTCCACCGCGGGCTGCTGCCGTTCCGAACCCTGAAGAAGACCACAGCCCCGACCCATGATCTCCTCGGCACGATAGCCGGTGACCGCTTCGAAGGCCTCGTTCACGTAGATGGTGCGGTACTGCCCTCCCGATCCGACACGCTCGCTGATGATGATTCCGGTCTGCGCCTGGGAGAGCGCATCCATCAATACCCTGGGGTCACCGGTAAGAACCGCGGGATTACCGGGCACGACAGGTCGCCCGCGGGTCTTGCGTATCACCGGACTGGCGACCCATCCGAGGGGGCAGGGGCACCCAGAGACCCCATCGAGGCGAGATTTGCATGCCTACCGAATCGGATCCTGGCCCATGTCCAGCCCCGGTTCGACGCGCATGCGATACCCGCAGCCGCGCACCGGCCAGATGACCAGGTCATCCATCCCGGCCTCCTTCAGCTTGCGGCGGATATTGGCGATATGCACCGCCACGATGCGGTCATCCGTGCCCTGGATCTCACGGCCCAGCAGTTGCGAGCGGCTGACCGCGCGGTTGAAGTGCTGCAACAGCGAAAGCAGCATTCGTGTTTCCGTTTCCGTCAGGCGCGCATCCGAATCGAGACCATCGCGCATCAGGGTCAGCCGCCCGGCATCCAGTTCGTAAGGTCCAACCCGGATTTTCTCGTCCGGCGGCAGCGTGGGAAGGTGACGACGCAGAACGGCACGCACCCGGGCGAGCAGTTCGTCCGGATCGAAGGGCTTCACCACGTAATCGTCGGCCCCTGAATCCAGACCCGTGATCCGATCCTGGAGCGCATCGCGGCCGGTGACGATAATCACCCCAACCGAGGTGGTGCGCACCAGTTCCCGGGCGAGATCGATACCATCCTCGGACCCCAGGTTGAGATCCAGCAGAACGAGATCCGCGCCGCCGCTGCGGTACACGCGTCGAAGCTCCGGTCCGCTCGGGACCGTCGTCACGTCGAAACCGTGAAGTTTCAAATGACGCTCGATCACATTCGCCATGCGGGCGTCGTCTTCGACGACGATGATTCTGGCTTTGTCCGTCACAAACCCCATCTCCAATCCCGTTCACGGGCATCGAACGCGTTCGGTGAACGTCGGCCAACGGCCTTCGACCGTGCCTGACTCAGGCCCTGACCAGACCCTTCATCAAGCACCCCCGATCCAGTTTCCTAAGCGCCCCTCATCGGATTGAAGCGCGGGGCGCTGGATCAATCCTGTGCGAGTTCGTAGAGCGTACCGCAGTACGGACAGCGTATGCGCCCACCCGGGGCCTCCTCGATCGGCAGGTAGACACGCGGATGGGAGGCCCAGAGCGCGGTCTCCGGTGTCGGACAGTTCAGCGGGAGGTCCTCAGGGCGCACGGTCACCCGGGTCTCCGCGTTGGCGGGATGGAAGCGGCCCTGGTGTTCGGCAGTATTCGGGTTTGGCATGTTGATCGTCTCGACTGTGCTGGCGCGTCGGTCTCAGGTGTAGGTCAGCCACGCCGCATGTTTGGGATGACGCCCTTGCACGACATCGAAGTAAAGGGACTGCAGCCGCTCGGTAATCGGGCCCCGGGTGCCTTCTCCGATGGGACGCTGATCGACTTCGCGGATCGGTGTGACTTCCGCCGCCGTCCCTGTGAAAAAAGCCTCATCGGCGATGTACACCTCGTCGCGGGTAATCCGTTTCTCGACGACGTCGAGCCCTTCCTCCGCGGCCAGCGTGAAAATGGTGCGGCGGGTGATGCCATCGAGCGCGGAGGTCAGGTCAGGCGTATACAGAATACCGTCACGAACCAGGAAGATGTTCTCGCCACTGCCCTCTGCGACGTAGCCCTCGGTATCCAGCAACATCGCCTCGTCGTAGCCGCAGGCGATCGCTTCCTGCAGCGCCAGCATCGAATTCATGTAGTTGCCATTGGCCTTCGCCTTGCACATCGTCACGTTGACGTGATGCCGACTGTAGGAGGACGTATGGACCCGGATGCCCCGGGTCATGTTCTCCTCGCCCAGATAGCTGCCCCAGGTCCAGGCCGCCACCATGACATGGACTTCGAGGTTATCTGCACGAAGCCCCATGCCCTCCGAACCGTAGAAACACATGGGCCGGATATAGGCAGTCTTCAACCCGTTCTCGCGCACCGCGGCCACCTGGGCAGCGCTGATCTCATCCGGGCTGAACGGGATCTTCATCTTCAGAATGCGCGCGGAATCGAACAGACGCCGCGTGTGTTCCGGCAACCGGAACACAGCGGTTCCGTCAGTGGTCTCGTATGCGCGCACGCCTTCGAAGACCCCCATGCCATAGTGCAGGGTATGGGTGAGCACATGGGTCCGGGCATCACGCCATGGCACCATCCTGCCGTCCAACCAGATCACTCCGTCGCGATCCGCCATCGACATTGTCGCTTTCTCCTCAGTCAGTCTTGCCGGGAGCCCCGTCCACCGGAACCTCCCCGAACAGTGCGTCCCATGCAGCCATCACCCGCACACGAAGCGCCCGAAGATCCTTCGGCGGATCGGTCAGCCGGGTGCCCGCGCCGGCCAGTGTCAGCCGGTGGATGCGGTTGCGCAAATCACGATATGCATCCGCCAGCGCAAGCCCGAGCTCGGGGGGGATCACACCGGTTTCCCCCAGCACATCCAGCGTACGCACCTTGTCGGGCCATGTGCAGACTTTCGGGTGGTCGTGGGCCGTGGCCAGAACCCAGTATTGAACCATGAACTCGATATCCGTGATACCACCGCGATCGCGCTTGAGGTCAAATACATCCGGATCGCGGGAAGCATGCTCGAC
>SLNI01000220.1 GCA_007133115.1 Thioalkalivibrio sp.
CCCGTTGTAGATCGCAAAGACGAAGAACACGAGGGCGACGATGACGCCCAGTACGATCAGCAGTTCCATGATATCCCCCAGGCCCTTTCGGCAATGGCCCCATCATAGTAGCCGAAGGGCGTCACGTCTCCGCATCACCTGCAAAAACGGCGAAAAGCGGCACAATAGGGCCGAAAATGCAGGCTGGAGAGATTGCATGAAACAGAGTGACCAGAACGACGAACCGTCCCGCGGGAAAACCGTGTCGCTGGTGCTCGGTTCCGGGGGTGCCCGAGGCCTGGCACACATCGGCGTCATCGAGGAAATCGAGCGACAGGGGTACCGGATTGCGGCCGTTTCGGGCAGCTCGATCGGCGCCCTGATCGGCGGCATCCACGCCCTCGGCGAACTGGACACCTACACCGACTGGGTACGGAGTCTCAGCCAGACCGACGTGGTGCGACTCGTCGACTGGTCGCTCTCCGGCGGTGGCGTGATCCGTGGCGACAAGCTCATCCGGAAGCTGAAGGACCTGGTCGGCGAGAACGACATCTAGGCTCTGCCCATCCCCTTCACCGCAGTAGCCGTCGACATCGAGCGTGGACGCGAAGTGTGGATCAGCGACGGCTCCCTGTTCGATGCCATCCGCGCCTCCATCGCCATCCCCGCGGTCTTTGCGCCGCACCGCTACCGGGGCCGGTCCCTCGTGGACGGCGGCCTGCTGAACCCGGTACCGGTCGCCCCCACGTTGCGCACCCTCACCGATCTCACCATCGTCGTGGACGTGAACGGCCCGGTGACAGACCTGGGCCGCGGCGACGATCGGAACGACGAGGCTTCCGACGACGAACCCGGCCTTCTGCATCGCGTGGTCGAATACGTCGAATCGCTCGGCGAAAAAACGACCGGGGCCACCCAGGAAATCGCCCTCTCCGAAGTGCTCATGCGCTCCCTGGAAACCATGCAGACCGCCCTCACCCGCCACCACCTCGCGGTGTTCCAACCCGACCTCGTCATCAGCATCCCGAAGAACATCTGCATGTTCCACGAATTCCACCGCGCCAACACCATCATCGAAGCCGGCCGCAAGATCGCCGCCGAACACCTCGCCACCCTCAACCCCCAAAACCGGGGTCAGACCCCACGCTAAACCGGGGTCAGACCCCAAAGAAAACGCGCATCCTAGGCGCATAAAAAAATAATAGGACCAATGGCTTAGAGGTTATTTACCGGGGTCAGACCCCACTCGAATTTGGGGTCTGACCCCGGTTTTCCCGGTTTTCGGGTTAGCGGATGCGCCAGACGAGGATGAGGACGGCGAGGAGGAAAGGGATCACGAGCACGTTGACCGCGGCCCAGCCGAGGGTGGCGATAAGAGCGCCGGAGCCGAGGGCGGTCATGGTCACGGTGCCGAAGACGATGAAGTCGTTGAGCGCCTGTGTCTTCGCCTTTTCCTCGGGCCGGTGGGCCATTGTCAGCAGCGTCGTGCCGCCGATGAAAAGGAAATTCCAGCCGACACCGAGCAGTACCAGCGCCAGCCAGTAGTGGCCCACGCTGTGGCCATGGAAATTCACACCCACACAGGCGAGGCTCAACAGCACACCGGCGACGAGAATACGCCGCACACCAAAGCGCCGGATCAGGTCTCCCGTGACGAACGACGGCAGGAACATCGCCACCACGTGCCACTGAATCACTAAGGCCGCGTCCTCGAACCTGTGGTGGTGCCCCTCCATCGCGAGCGGCGTGGCCACCATCAAAAGGTTCATCACACCGTACCCGACGGTTGCAGCCACCACCGCCATCGCGAACATCGGGCTCGCGGCGATTTCGCGCAGGGGCCGGCCCACCGAATGCAGCGCCACCGGCGGCGGCATCGGGATCCGCAACGCCAGGATCGCCACCAGCCCGACCAGATACAGCACCGACAGACTCAGGTAGCTGGCGGCGAACTCGGGGCCGGCGAGTTCGCGCGTCCACGCGGCGAGATTCGGACCCATGAACGCGGCCACGATCCCGCCCGCCAGCACCAGCCCGATGGCCCGTGCGCGCAGCCCTTCCGAGGCCACCTCCGCCGCCGCGAAGCGGTAGAACTGGCCCGTCGCGTTGAAGCTGCCCAGCAACACCGCAGCCACACAGAACAGTACGAAACTGTCCACCAGCACCGCGTAGCCGGCGAGCAGCGTGCCCGCGAGCCCGAGACTCACGCCCACCAAAAACCCGGCCCGGCGTCCGTACCGACCCATGAACAGCGACGCCGGGATGGTCGAGAGGGTCATTGCCAGGAACTGCAGCCCCAGCGGGATCGTGGCCCACACCGGGTCGTCCGAGAGGTTCCGCCCGACCAGCGCCGACGTCGTAATCAGCAACGACGTGCCGGTCATCAGCACCGCCTGGGCCAGCGCCAGAAGACCGACGTTGCGGTAGGAGATCTCGGTGTGGATCGCAGTCATGGTCCCCAGCAGCGGGGTCAGTCCCCGTCGAACGAAAACGCGAATCCTACCTGCGGCCACGCCCTGGCGCCCCTCGTGGCACAATCCGCCCGGCAATCACCGGTTCCAGGAACAGATCCATGTCCCGCGCCGTCAGCATTACGACCCGAGTCGTTCGTGGCATTCCCCTCTTCCTCGTCCGCTACTTCGGCTGGCTCATGCTGTCCGCGCTGGTCACCCTCGGTGGCGGGACCGTCATCATGCTATTCAAGGAATGGTCACTGCTCACGATCCTCGCCTCGCAGCTCGTCTGGCCCCGGTTGATGCTCGGCATGCTGATCGCGATCCCCATCGCCCTGTTCCCCGTAGGCCGTTTCTACTTCATCAGCGCCATCCTCGGCGGCCTCGCCTACCACCTGCTGCTCCTCGTTCTCTAGCGGGCGATGCGGGAGGTTCGGTAACAGGACACCAGGACCCGTCCACGCGAGATCACACCGTCGTGCACGGGCATGCATTTTTTAAGCTTTCTTCCCCATCGGGACACGCTATGATGGCGCCGTCAACAGGCTTGAGCGACCTCAGGAAGAATCGAAAATGAGCTTTGGAAACATCATCGGACAACTGCTCGGACAGGGCCTTTCAGGCCAATCCAATACCCAGGCGCGCGTCGGCCAGAGCGCACAGAGCATCGCGCAGGGCGGCCCAGCCATGGAGCAGATCCTCGGCTCCATGCAGTCCATGCTGGGCGGCGGCGCACCGGCGGGAGGCGGTGCTCCGGGCGGCGGGCTGGGTGGCCTGGCCACCGCGGCCAGGAACATGCTCGGATCCCCGCAGGTGGGGGGCATGTCCGGTGCCCAGCTCGGCGGCCTGGGAGCACTCGCCGGAGCCTTGCTCGGCGGTGGCGGCAACGCCTTGAAAGGTGCCGCCGGCGGTGGTGCGATGGCGATGCTCGGCACCCTTGCGCTAAGTGCGCTTCAGAACACCCGCTCCGGCGGCTCCGGCATGCCTGGCGCCGGCTTCGCGGCTGGCGCTCCGTCACAACAGGCGATCGCTTCCGTCGCGTCCGAAGAAAGCGAACGTCTGGTGTTGCGCGCGATGATCGCGGCCGCGAAGGCAGACGGTCAGGTGGACCCGACCGAAATGGACCGTATCCTCGGTCAGATGAAACCGGACGAGGTGAGCGAGAGCGAGCGACGGTTCGTGCTCGACGAACTGCAAAAGCCGCTGGACGTCGCCGAGATTGCCCGCGCAGTGAACACACCCGCGCAGGCGGCGGAGGTCTACGCGGCCTCCCTGCTGGCGATCGACATCGACACCGAGCACGAGCGCGAATACCTGCGCAATCTGGCCGCTGCCCTGCGCCTGGACCCCGGCGTCGTCACATTCCTGCACCAGACCACGGGCGCACCGAAGGTCTGAACCGCCCGGCTGGCCAGCAAGACCTGCGCAAAACCGGGGCCTAAAACCGGGGTCAGACCCCAGTGCAGGAACGATAGGTATATGAAAAAACGGTGAAAACTTGGGGTCTGACCCCGGTTTCGGCTTGGGGTCTGACCCCAACGGCTCCAACGGCTCCAACGGCTGGGTCGAAAACTCGGGCGGCCACGAACGACTGTCGCGCTAGCCGTCCCCCCGCAACTGCGACTGGAGCCGGGCCACCTCCTGCTGCACTTCCACGAGTTCGGTTACGTCGTTCTGGACACCGAGGTAGTAAATCAGGCGCCCCGAGGCATCGCGCAGGGGCTGAATCGACAGTCGGTTGTGGAAGAGCGAGCCGTCCTTGCGGTAATTGCGCAACGTCACCTCGGTCGGACGGTGCTCCCGCAGCGCCTCCCGAATCGCGTCCAGCCCGGGTTGGTCCCGGTCCTCACCCTGCAGGAACCGGCAGTTGCGACCCAGGATCTCCTCCTGGGTGTACCCGGTGATCCGCTCGAAAACCGAATTCGCGTAGACGATGGGGTTGTCCGGAACATCCGGGTCCGACAGCGTGACCCCGTTGACGCAGGTATCCAGAATCTGGGTCAGCACGGAGGGGATGATCCCCGTATCTTTCTCGGCGGTGAACAGCATGCTCTTCTCCGAACAGTGAGTCCGCGGCGGGCGCCACGGGACGCGCGACTACGCGATTTCCTTTTCGATCAGCACCTTCAGGTTCCGCACCACCCGCTCGGTACCGTCCTGAACAGCCAGACGAATGAGCTTCTCGAACGGTCGCAGCGCGAACCCGAGGCGGGCGAGTTCGAAGCTGAAGCCGAGGCCAGTATCGTCCCCTTGCTTCACGAAGCTGTATTCGATCGCATACGGGTCGCGCAGGCCCCGAAAACACACGCGCCGCTGCGGCTCCAGCAGCACGACGCGAAAATCGGTCTCGGTGCGTCGGCCCTGGTCGATCCGCACCTGGTTCGCCGTCCAGCCTGGGCAGAGCGGCCCCTGGGTCAGCGGTTGCAGGCTCTGAACCTCTGGAGACCAGCGCGGGTAGTTACGCACGAACTCTTCGACCACGAACGCGTACACCGCCGGAAGCGGGCAGCGGATCAGCGTCCTGGACTCGGCCTTGACCATGCCTTTATCAATACCCCAGACAGCGAATTGATGCCAGTTGAACGATCGG
>SLNI01000189.1 GCA_007133115.1 Thioalkalivibrio sp.
GGATCGAGTTCGGTTCGGGCGTACGCGGCCGCTTGCCCGAATTGGCGGCGTCATTCGGGCGGCGCGTGCTGCTCGTGACCGGTGGGCGGTCCCTGCTGGAGGGACCCTTCTGGCCGGAGCTCGAAGCGGGCTTCGCTTCGGCGAATCTGTACCTGACGGTGCACCGGGTCGGAGGCGAGCCTTCGCCCGACGAGATCGACGCCGCCGTGCGCCGTTATCGGGACCGCGATGTTTCCGTCGTCGTGGCCATCGGCGGTGGGAGCGCCCTTGACGCCGGCAAGGCCATCGCGGGGCTCCTGATCCCGGGAAACCCGGTGCTGGATCATCTGGAGGGGGTCGGTCCCGAGCGGCCGTATCGCGGCCCCGCAGTGCCGTTGATCGCGGTCCCCACTACGGCCGGAACCGGCTCCGAGGCCACGAAAAATGCGGTTCTGAGCGCGAGCCCCCAGGAGGGTCGGGTCGGCTACAAGAAGTCGTTCCGGGACGATCGACTCGTGGCCCAGTACGCGGTCGTCGATCCGGACTTTCTGGCGACCTGCCCGCCACGGGTCATCGCCGGAAACGGCATGGACGCGTTGACCCAACTGCTGGAAAGCTATGTCTCATTGCGCGCCAATCCCTTTTGCGATGCATTGGCGCTCGATGGATTGGCCCGTGTCCGCACCAGCCTGCTGGCGTTGTACGACGATCCGGAGAATGCATCCGCGCGCGCAGGGATGGCCTATGCCTCCCTTTTGTCGGGCATCACGCTGGCTCAGGTGGGGCTAGGATCGGTGCACGGTCTCGCAGCGCCGCTGGGGGCGTTCTACCCGATCCCGCACGGGGTCGCCTGCGGGACGCTGGTGGCGTCCGCCACCGCGGTCAACGTGCGTGCACTTCTGGAGCGGGATTCCGAGCATCCTGCGTTGGCACGCTATGCGGAAGCTGGAAGGGTGCTGTGCGGTGAGGTATTCGCGGAAGATGGGGAAGCCCGCGGTGCGCTGGTCCATCGGCTTGAGGACTGGACCCGACGCTTGCACCTGCCCACGCTCGATCAATTTGGTGTGACCCGGGAGGACCACCCGTGGATCGTGGCCCACAGCCGGGGCTCGAGCATGAAAACCAACCCGATCGAACTGACGGACGCGGAGATCGGGGCCATTCTGGGAAGTCGCCAGGGAGCCGAAGCATCCGGGTAGGAGAAGGTCCACGCAGCCGCTGGCTCGATCCAGGTTTCATAGAAACAGGCAGACGTCGGATTCCCCGGCGAAATCGAAGAAGGTTGCAGCCCCGCCCTTTTCCAAGCCATCAATGAGAAGCTCGGGGTCGGTTCCGAGGAGCTCCGCGGTCATCTGGCACGCAAACATCCGGATCCCGGCGTCGATGCACTGCTGTCGCAATGACACGATGCTCGGGACTCCCTTCGCGTCCAGCATGCGCTCGACCCGTCGCGTGGCGATCCGATTTACCCCTGGAAGCAGCCGTGCGAACACGGGAAGCGTCGTTGGAAGCGCGGGGTTTCCGATCAGGCTCATCTCCAGCTTGAGATCGCGTTCCAGCAGACGCAGCCCTCCAAAGGTGAAGAACATCCGACATTCGAAACCGAGCGCATGGGCTGTCGTCGCTACGATGAAGGGTGCATAGGCCCAATCCAGGGAACCTTTGGTGGCGATGATCGTGACGGTCTTCACGGGCATTCCGAGATGTCTCCTTGCGCGATCGTGTCGCGGTTCTGTGATGCGTTCGACAGCGGTTGCGGGACGGTATCTTCCGGGAGTGCGCGCATCACGGTCTGCAGGGTTTCGACCAGCCGGTCGACCTGAAGGTCCGTATGCCGGGCGGAGAGCGTGATGCGCAGGCGAGCCGTGCCCTCGGGCACCGTGGGTGGTCGGATCGCGGGCACCAGCAGACCGTTATCGTAGAGGGCTGCAGCGACCGTCGATGCTGCCCGTGCGGAGCCCAGTAGAACGGGCTGGATGGGTGTCCCACCGGGTCCGGGCGGCAATCCTATCTGCCGGAGCCCTTCGCGCAGACGGGCGACCCGTTGGTTCAACCGCTCCCGACGCCAGGATTCGGTTTCGACCAGGCCCACAGCTACGCGCGTCCCGACGGCAAGGGCGGCCGGCATGGCGGTGGTGTAGATATAGCTGCGGGCGAACTGGCGCAGGCTTTCGATCATCGTCGCACTACCGGCAACGAATGCGCCCGCGCTGCCGACTGCCTTGCCCAGGGTACCCATCAGGACCGGTATATCCTCTGAGTTCAGGCCGAAATGACCGCAACTGCCTTCCCCGCGCTCGCCCAGCACTCCCAGACCGTGGGCATCATCGACCACCAATGTGGCCCCGTGACGTCCCGCCGCGAGGGCCAGCGCGGGCAATGGGGCCAAGTCTCCATCCATCGAGAACACGCCATCCGTCACGATGAGACGCATCCGTTGCGGGGCGGATGCGGACAGCCGCTGCTCCAGGTCCTGGGGATCGGCGTGGCGGTATCGCTGGACGTGAACGCCGGCCCGACGTACCGCGTCGATCAGGGAAGCGTGGTTCAGGCGATCTTCGAAAACTTCGTCGTGGCGCTCGGTCAGTGTCTGCAGTATGCCGAGGTTCGCCATGTATCCGGTCGAGAACAGCAATGCGGCGGGCCGGCGGGTGAAGGTCGCGAGCGTTTCCTCCAGTTCCTCGTGGGCGCGGGTGTGCCCGTTCACCAGGTGCGCGGCACCCGCACCCAGTCCATAGCGGTCCAGACCCTCGTGGACGGCCGCCACCACACGCGGGTCGGACGCGATCCCCAGGTAATCGTTCGAGCAGAAGGCCAGCATGGGTCGGCCGTCGATGATCTGCTCCGGAGTCTGCGGTCCATCGAGGATTCGGGTCGTGCGCCAGAGACCCCGTTTCCGGACCGTGTCCAGACGGCCTTGAAGGCGTTCATCCAGCCTGTTGCTCAATGCGACTTGCCCCGTGATCCGACTCGATGCGTCCCGACTCAGGCCTGCCCCAGATGTTCGACACGTGTGTCTCCGGCGGTGGTGACGGGATTTCCAGCGTCGTTGCCGGCAGGTTCCGGTTCGATGCCCAGGCGTGTGAAGAGGGTCTGGTCGCGTGCCATCTCCGGGTTCGGGGTCGTCAGCAACTGTTCCCCGTAAAACACCGAGTTGGCGCCGGCGAGGAAGCACAGCGCCTGCATTTCATCGGTCATCTGTGTCCGCCCGGCGGATAGCCGTACATGCGATTTCGGCATCAGGATTCGTGCCGTGGCGACGGTGCGCACGAACTCGAAGGGATCCAGGGCATCGACCCCGAACAATGGGGTTCCCTCCACCTGAACCAGCTGGTTGATGGGTACCGACTCTGGATGCCTGGGTAGATTCGCCAGCTGCTGCAGGAGCCGCGCGCGGTCCCGCCGCGATTCGCCCATGCCGAGGATGCCCCCGGTGCAGACGCTCATCCCGGCTGCGCGCACGTGGTCGAGGGTCTCCAACCGGTCCCCGTAGGTCCGGGTACTGATGATCTCACCGTAAAATTCGGGCGAGGTATCCAGGTTGTGGTTGTAGTAGTCGAGCCCTGCATCGGCCAGACGCACCGCCTGTTCGTGGGTTAGCATGCCCAGCGTCATGCAGGTTTCCAGGCCCATTTCGCGCACCACCTGAACCATCTCGATCACGCGTTCCAGGTTGCGATCGGTGGGATTGCGCCACGCGGCGCCCATGCAGAAGCGCGTCGCGCCCTGCTCGCGGGCGGACCGTGCCGCGGTCCGTACTTCTTCCAAGGGAAGCAGCCGTTCCCGTTCGAGTTCGACATCGTGGTGGGCGCTTTGCGGGCAGTACCCGCAATCCTCGGGACAGGCACCGGTTTTGATCGACAGCAGTGTACTGACCTGCACCTGGTTCGGATCGAAGTGTTCGCGGTGGGCGCGCTGCGCGGCAAAGATCAGGTCATTGAAAGGCAGGCCGAGCAGGGACTCGATCTCCTCGACGCTCCAGTCGTTGCGGATGCGGCTCATGAGTGCATGTCCTCGGGGTCGGTCTCGATCTGCACGTCGGTCCAGTCCTCGCGGTAGATCCGGTGCAATGCGAACAGGGTCCATGGAATCAGGATGATGGCAGCCACCACCCAGTAGGCGCGATAGTAGTTGAGGTCGGGCGGAAAGAAGGTCGCCACGACGATCAGCGAACCCATCAGGCCGTAATAGCGGTACGCGGCCCACTGGGTGAAGCTGCCGACCCGTTCGTCAGGGTGATGGCGGCACATGGCATAAACCATCATCGAGGCACCGAACCAGAAGATCAGCGGCACGATGCCGAGGATGGCGGCGATGATGGTGGCGATTCCCACCTCGCTTCCGACCAGGAACAGAGGAATCCCGGCCAGGGAGACACTGATCAGATTGCCCCAGTCGAAGGTCGATGCCGCCCTGCGGCAGGAGCGGCCGGTTACGATTTTGTGAGCCATTGCATGTCGGTCAAATAAAGCCGGATGATACCACTGTGCCTGAACACGACACAGAAACCCGTTTCGATCGGATGCGAGCGCTGTGGCGGTGCGGATGCGCGGTCGGCCAGGACTGGCTCTACCCCAGCCACTGCACACTGTGTCTGGAACCTGCCCCGAGCGGGATCTGCGACGGCTGCGCCCGCGATCTCCCGGTGAACGCGCACCCCTGCCCGACCTGTGCCCAGCCGCTTCCGGCGGACGGTTTGTGTCCCGCTTGCCAACAGGATTCGCCGGCATTGGACGCGGTCTGGGTCCCGTTCGCCTATGCCTGGCCCCTGAGCCAGATGCTGCTTCGTTTCAAGAATGGGGGTCGGGCATCGCTTCGGCGGCCGTTGGCCGGATTGCTCGCGGATCACCTGGTCCCGGAGGCAACGCAGGGGGTGGATCGTGTACTGCCCGTGCCGCTCCACGCGCAACGATTTGCCGAGCGAGGCTTCAACCAGGCCGAGCAACTTGCGGCGGTCCTCTGCAGGGTTCGCGGGCTGCATCTCGA
>SLNI01000164.1 GCA_007133115.1 Thioalkalivibrio sp.
ACTCCACCAGGTTGAAATAATGCGGGTCGTACATCTGCTGCCGGATGTAACCCCGCAGATCATCCGGTCGCTGGATCCCGGCGACACCCTGGGAAAACGCGACCTCGGCCACCGCGAACGCAATGTCCGCGGAGACTTCGCGCACCCGTCCGAGCGCGGGAAACACGCTGCCCTGTGCCAGATCCTCTTCCAGAACCGTGTCCGCCAGCGTTCGCGCCGCGGTCATGAACATTCGATCGGTGATGCGCGTGGCCTGTACCGCGACCGCACCCAACCCGACACCCGGAAAAATATAGGAATTGTTGCCCTGGCGCGGCACGAAACGTCGGCCCTGAAATTCGACCGGGTCAAAGGGGCTGCCCGACGCGAACAGGGCCCGCCCCTCGGAGTATGCATAAGCCTGCTCGGCCGTGCACTCGGCCATCGAGGTCGGGTTCGAGAGTGCAAAGATGATCGGCCGGTGATTGAACTTCGCCATCGCCTCGATCACGTCACAGGTGAAGGCCTGCGGCACGGCGCCAACGCCAATGATTGCGGTGGGCCGCAAGGCCTCGACCGCTTCCCGGAAACTTTTGACGGGTTCGTGTTCATGCGCGAAGGCCCGCTTGTGCTCGGCAAGATCTCCGCGTGAGCGCACCACCAGCCCGCGGGAATCGACCATCCAGCAGCGTTGGCGGGCGGCTGCCTCATCCAACCCGTCGGCGACCACCGCCGCGCTCAGCAGGTCGGCGATGCCGCGTGCGGCTTCCCCGGCCCCGAGAAACAGGAAGGTCTGCTCGGAGATCCTGCCTCCGGTGACCCGCAGGGCCGAAAGGATCCCCGCAAGGGCGACCGCGGCCGTACCCTGGATATCGTCGTTGAAGCAGCAGATGCGATCGCCGTAGGTCGCCAGCAGACGGAAGGCATTGTGGTTCGCGAAGTCCTCGAACTGCACGACGATTTCCGGGAACACCTGCTGGGTGGCTTCGATGAACTCGGCCATCAGCGCGTCGTACTCGTCACCGCTCAGACGGCGCCGCCGCAGCCCGAGATACAGCGGATCCTCGAGCAGCGTCTCGTTGTTGGTGCCGACATCGAACATCACCGGCAGGCAGCGACGCGGATGCACACCCGCGCAGGCCGTGTACAGGGCCAGCTTTCCGATCGGGATACCCATGCCGTTGGCCCCGAGATCGCCGAGCCCCAGGATGCGTTCGCCGTCGGTCACCACGAGGATGCGCGCGTCACGGTTCGGCCAGTTGCGCAGGACTTCGGCGACCCGTCCACGGTCCTCGGCGGAGACGTACAATCCGCGCGCGCTCCGGTAGATGTGCCCGAACTCCTGGCAGGCGAGCCCGACCGTCGGCGTGTAGATCACCGGCATGATCTCATCCGGGTGATCGATCACCACCCGAAAGAACAGTTCCTCGTTGCGATCATGCAGCCCCTCGAGCATCAGGTAACGCTCGAGCGGCGAGTCCAGGCCGCGGAAATTTTCCATCACGCGGTGCACCTGTTCGTCCTGGCTCGACACGTGGGGCGGCAGCAGCCCGCGCAAACCCAGCACGTCGCGTTCCCGGTCGCTGAAGGCCGTCCCCTTGTTCAGGGCCGGGTCGCGCAGCAGGGAAACGCCCCGGGGGAACCAGTCGGGAAGCGGCGGGGGAAGCGGCGCGCCACTTTTTTTATTGGGCATCTTTGAATCTCGTTGGCGGGAAGACGCGCCCGGAAACGAATCCGGGACGTGCCAGATTCATGCAACCGCGTACACCGCAGTATCCGACTCGCCCGTGAAAGCCGTCAACCGATTTCGCCGGCCGAGCGCAGGGTCTCCAGCCACTGACTGATCCAGGGCACCAAATAGCCCTCGTACCAGAGGAAAGCCAGGACAAACACCACCAAACCGAGAAAGACGAGGGTTTTCCACGGCCGCTTCCGGTCCGCGTAGGGATCGTCCAGCGAGCGCCGGGAGCCAGGTGGCAACTTGGAGACATGGGTCAGCGAGGACCCGAAGGCCAGATTGATCCGGGCTCGGGTATTCACCGCCCAGCCGTTGGCATCCAGCAACGGCGCAAGGTTGCGTGCGCGCAGCTTCATGCCGGCGCTCAGCATCGATGGGCCCGAGATCAGCAACATCACCCCGAAGACCACCAGCGGCAGCTGCCACCAGGGCAGATTCAGCAAGCCGGCGACCATCGCAGCCAGCGCCGTTCCGATGGCCCCGATGGCGAGGCCGATCGCGGCGAAAATACCGGCAAACTTGGCAATGTCGAAGGGCATTGGTGCCGCACCGCCGCTCGCCTCCGCTGCCGCCACCTTGTCGTGGGAGGCGGCAAACTTCTGGATCTGCTCCTGGATCAACCGCGCGATCCGCTTGTAGGGCGTCCAGAACGCCTGGCGAATACTGATCGGGTGCTCCACGAGTTTGACCACCGTGGCATCCCAGTCCAGACCCCGACGGTCGTAGAACACACCGTTGCGACCCGCCATCAGGTTGTCGCCGTCTCCCTCGGTCATGGCCGCGACGATGGTCATCGGCGCCTCACCATGCCGCTCGCAGTTGCAATAGGCCAGGTAGGTTCCGCTGAAGTGGGCCAGGGCGCTGTGCCGGACCATGTCGTCGACACGCAGGCAGAGATCGCAGCTGCGCCCGTCGAGATACAGGGTTCCCGCCTGGAATATGGCCTGCTTACCCGGCGCATAGAAGTCCCGCAGGGACACGAAATTCGTCAGTAGCTTGAACAGGTCCCGGTGGTAGCGCGCGAGTCGCTCGACCGCGTCGATCGACTCGGCGTGGGCCTCCAGTGCCTTGTCCTGCTCGATCAGGTCGTGGATGGCCTGCTCCGCCCCAGCGGAGAGAAGCGCAGCGATCCTTTCGTATCCGAGCGAAGCCACCCGCTCGCCCGGCATTCTCTCCAACCACTCCCGGTACGGGGAGAAGCGTGCCTTGACCGCATCCCAATCCTCGGCGCTAAGCGTATCCCGCTCGCCGACTATTGGAACGATGACCCGAATCCGGAGCCGCTCGACGGCTCCGATCCAGGCCGGGTTCACCCCGTCGGTCAGCGACAGATCCCGCCCTGCGGCCACACGGGCCAGGGGCAGCGCGGCGACCGCGTCCGCCGTGGCCGACAGTTCCTGGTCCGCCAGGCTTGCGTAGACCTCCGCGGGCCGGTTCAACGGGTCCGCGGCACGCGGATCGAAAGCCGCCAGCCTGCAGCGCGCGAAGTAATCGTCGACCTTTGCCGCAACCGCTTCCAGCACCTCGGCTGCCGCGGCGGTATCCTCGCCCAACGGCAGCACGGTCGCGCCGGGCGCGCGCGCGGCAACCCACCATTCGGCGTAGGCGCGGGCCTCGTCGAAGAACGCATCGCATTTTTCGCGGGAAACGCCCGGCTCGCCGCTGCGGTCGGTTTCCGCCCCGAAACGCTCGATGATCGCCTCGATCACCGCGCGCACCTCTGCATCGTCGGTCAGCGCCGGGCACACGATGCCATCGCCGTTGAGACAACTGGCGCCGAAGATCTTCGACTTGTCGGAGGCATCGCCAACCGAGACCGCAGACTCACCCGCCTTGCCGAGGTTGATCAGAATCTGCCGCGCGGACGCCAGCAATTGCGCGCCCTCGGGCGAACCGTCGTCGATCGCCGACAGCGGCAGCGCTTCACCACCCTCAAGCAGGCAGGACGGGTCCCGCAGCATCGCGCAGGCCCAGGCGACCGCAGCCTGGACTTCCGGCACACGGACATGACCATCTAGATCGGCATCGATGAGTTCCAGCGTTCGAGCGTCGAACTCGAGGCCGGACGTGGGGCAGCTGAGCACCGACCAGAGCTTCGGGTCGAGCTGATCCAGGTGGAGCAGATCTTCCGGAGTGTCGAGACGGACCTGATCAAATCCCCCCAGGCGGAAGAAGCGCCAGCGATGCGGCGTGGTCGGGGCAGTGGCCATGAAAACTCCCGAATTTCAGCTGAATCAGCGAAGAAGATCATCAAAAAACCGGTGGAGTATACTATCGGGTCGAGGCAAGCCAAGAGGGGATGAACGTATGGATGGTGGACCACCGGGCAGGGAGCAATCCCTGAATGTGCTGGGTACGCCGCTGGCACCCTGTTCTCAGGGCGAACCCGTGACCGGTTTCTACCGGGACGGCGACTGCGCCACTGGCCCCGATGATCTCGGCCGGCACACCGTGTGCGCGCGGGTCACCGCGGAGTTTCTCGCGTTCTCGAAGCAACGGGGCAACGACCTGAGCACCCCCGTACCCCAGTTCGGTTTTCCCGGCCTGAAGCCGGGCGATCGCTGGTGCCTCTGCGCGGCTCGCTGGAAGGAGGCGCTGGATGCCGGTGCGGCACCCCGCGTGGTCCTGACCGCCACCCACCAGAAGACGCTCGAGATCGTCCGCCTGGAGGATCTGAAACCCCATGCCATCGACCTTTCCTGAGCAGCCGCACATGCGAACATCCATTCTCCGCAGGACCCGAACGACCGGTGGCGGCGTGTTCGGCATGATCGGCGCGATCGTGGTCGTCCTCGCTCTTTATGTAGGAGCCGAATGGCTGGTCGGTCAGCACGTGAAGCGCGCGCTCACCGATGTCCTGCAAAGCGATTTCCACGACACCCTCGAATTGCGGTCCGTGGGCATGGATGGCTGGCTGTTCAGTTCCCGCCGCAGCGGCGAGGCGATCGCGGTACTGCCGTCCGGCCAACTTGTCCCGGTCGAGTTCTCGATGGTCGGCAACCCGGTCACCGGCTCCACGCTCACGGTCGAGAGTGGACAGCGACTCAAGCTGATGCTGCGCGGGCTGTTCGACACCCTGCCCTGAAATCCACCTGCTCCCACGCCGTTAACGGTGCCCCATGAACCAACCCGACGACTCTGAGTTCGAGAGTGCGTCGCTTGCGCCCAGCAAATCCCAGCGCAAGCGTGAAAGCACGGCGTTGCAGGACATCGGTGCCGAACTGGTGAA
>SLNI01000104.1 GCA_007133115.1 Thioalkalivibrio sp.
CTGTGGGGCTACGCCCTGGACCAGCGGGCGTTCCGGTTTGCCCCGGTGCTGGTGTTCCGGGATCGCGTCTTCGCCGATCGTCTCCTCGATGAGTTGGTACGAAACCTTCCCGCCGATATCGTCGTCCTTGCCGTCATCGCGAACACGACGGACCTCGAAGTGAGGGGTCAGCAGCTGGGGATTGGGCAGAATGCTGATATCGACGTCGTGGCGGTCCTCGATGTCAGTGAGGGATTCGCGCTTCTCGTTCAACAGGAAGGTACCGACATCCACCGGTACATGCGCGAGCACGAGTCCCGTGCGGTCCTTCATCGCTGCTTCCTCGATGAGCCGGAGGATGGACAGTGACAGCGATTCGACACTGCGCACCTGGCCGTGCCCCATGCACCGCGGACAGGTGATCTGACTGGATTCGCCGAGCGAGGAGCGCAGCCGCTGACGGGACATCTCGAGGAGTCCGAAACGGCTGATACGACCGACCTGCACCCGCGCCCGGTCCATTTCCAGTGCCTGGCGCAGGCGGTTTTCGACCTCGCGCTGATGTTTGTTCGAACTCATGTCGATGAAATCGATCACGATGAGACCGCCGAGATCCCGGATGCGCAACTGGCGCGCGGCCTCGTCGGCGGCTTCCAGATTGGTATGGAACGCGGTCTCCTCGATATCGCCGCCCTTGGTGGAGCGGGCCGAGTTCACGTCGATGGAGATCAGGGCTTCGGTATGGTCGATGACCAGGGCACCGCCCGAGGGCAGGGCCACATCACGGTCGAAGGCGCTTTCGATCTGGCTCTCGATCTGATAGCGGTTGAACAGGGGAATCGGGTCCGAGTATTTCTTGATCTTGCGCAGACTGCTCGGCATCACCCGCTCGACGAACTCGAGCGCCTGGCGGTACACGGTCTCGTCATCGATGACCACCTCGCCGACGTCGTTGCGCATGTGGTCGCGCAGCGCCCGGATGATAACGTTGCTTTCCTGATGAATCAGCGCAGGCGCCTGGGCCTCGTCCGATGCCTCGAGGATCGCCTGCCAAAGGGCCGTCATGTAGTCGAGGTCCCACTGCAGTTCCTCGGTGGTGCGGCCCACCCCCGCAGTGCGGGCAATCACGCCCATCCCTTCGGGAATGTTCAGGTCTGCCAGGGCCTCACGCAGCTCCGCGCGGTCCTCGCCCTCGATGCGACGGGACACGCCACCCGCGCGCGGGTTGTTGGGCATGAGGACCAGATAGCGACCGGCCAGGCTGATATAGGTGGTCAGGGCCGCGCCCTTGTTGCCGCGCTCCTCCTTTTCCACCTGCACCAGGAGTTGCAGCCCCTCTTTCAGGAACTCGCGAATCGGGCGATCGGTGTCTTCGGGAGCGCCGACGGCGGAGCGGGCGATTTCCTTGAAAGGCAGGAACCCGTGCCGTTCCGCGCCAAAGTTGACGAAAACAGCCTCAAGGCTGGGTTCGACCCGGGTAATCCGGGCCTTGTAGATGTTGGCCTTCTTTCTTTCGCGGGAGGGCAGCTCGATATCAAGGTCGTAGAGGCGCTGGCCATCGACCATCGCCACGCGCAGCTCTTCGGGCTGCGTCGCATTGATGAGAATTCGTTTCATGGGGTGAACTCGGATAGGCGTCCCGGTCTTCCCTGGGCGTACAGGCGCACGGTGCGCATGGGGTTCCGGAATCCTGCGGGCACGACCGCGCCCACCTGCTTTGGGGCAGGAGGGCGCAGAGCCAGGGATTCACCAGAACCAGCGCCAACATATGGTCGCAAGCTCGCTTGAGGGGTAGACAGGACTGGGTTGTAAGAATGGGTATCACTTTCGCGTATGTAGCGGTGCCGGCCGGCCGACGGCCATGCCGGTGGGTAATTCAGGGGGATGCCGCGAGAACTGACGCGGGCTACCGTCCGCCAATGTAGGCTAAAAGCCCATGGCGGGCAAGCGATTGCATGGACTTGAACCGGATTGTTCATCTCCGCCGGGAAACGCGACGGTTCACGGTCGAGCAATTCGGGTGTGTCCGTTTCGAGGAAGCGGTCCATGCGGTAGCATCCCGTCATGAGCGAACATGATGGGCCCCAAGTCCTTTCCGTGCCGGAAACCTCCGAGGGACAGCGCCTCGACAACTTTCTGCTGCGGCACCTGAAAGGGATTCCGCGCAGTCTGGTGTACCGTCTGGTACGCAAGGGTGCGGTGCGGGTGAATGGCAAGCGCGCAAAGGTGGAGCAGCGCCTGATTGCCGGCCAGGACGTGCGCGTTCCGCCGCTTCGCGGTTCCGTGAGCGAAGGTCCGGCCAAGGTTCCCGAGGGGGTGCTGCGGCTCCTTCGGGGCGCCATCCTGTTCGAGGATGAGGATTACCTGATCCTGGACAAGCCCGCCGGGCTGGCGGTGCACGGCGGGAGCGGGCTCGCGTTCGGAGTGATCGAGGCGATGCGTGAACTGCGGACCGGTCCGGGGCTCGAACTCGGTCACCGACTGGACCGCGAGACCAGTGGCTGCCTCGTTCTGACCAAGACGCGGCGGGCACTGATGGCCTTCCACCAGGCGCTGCGCGAGGGTGGGGTACAGAAGCGCTACCTTGCGCTGGTGGCCGGACACTGGAATGGCCATGAGGTCCGTTGCGACCTGCCTGTCGCCAGTGGCCGTGAAGAGGGGAGGCGGCACATGCGCGCAGGGATTGGGGTGGACGAGGGGGCACTTGCGCGCGCGGCGACCAGCCTGTTCACCCCGCTCGAAGTCTTTCCCCGGTTCAGCCTGATGGAGGTCGACATCGGGACGGGCCGCACCCATCAGATTCGGGTGCACGGTCAGGCTTTGGGGCACCCCGTGGCGGGCGATCACGAATACGGGGATGCGGAGGCGAACCGGCTGGCCCGCAGCCTGGGTCTCCGGCGGATGTTTCTGCACGCGCAGGCATTGCGCTTCACCGACTGGCGGGGCGAGGAACAGATCTTCTCGGCACCCCTTCCGGGGGAGCTGCAGCAGGTGCTCGAGATGCTGGCGGGAGGTCCGAGTTGATCCCGAACAGCCGGCCGGGTGCCCTCGCGGCCATCGTCTTCGACTGGGACGGAACCTTGATGGATTCCGTCGGACGGATCGTGCACTGCCTCCAACGGGCCCGCGCCGAGCTGGCTGCCGACCCGCGTAGCGATGATCAGATGCGCGATATCATCGGATTGGGCGTGCGGGAGGCCACGCTCACGCTTTACCCGGGCGTCGACGACGGCTTCGTGGCGGCGTTTACGCAGGCCTACCGCCGGTATTATCTCGAGATCGATGTCACACCCACCCCGTTGTTTGCCGAGGCCGAGGCCGTGCTCTCGGAATTGGCCGCCCGGGGATATCTACTGGGTATTGCCACGGGAAAGTCCCGCCGCGGGTTGGACGAGGCGCTGGCCACGACCGGCCTGGCGCGATTCTTCGATGCCACGGCCACCGCTGACGAACATCCTTCGAAACCGCATCCGGGTATGCTGGAATATGTGCTCGGCCGGCTCGGCGTGGCGCCGGATGATGCCGTCATGGTGGGTGATAGCGTTTATGATCTCGAGATGGCGAACAACCTCGCGGTGCGGGGTATCGGCGTCACGCATGGTGTGCACGACGCGGCGCGTCTGCAAGCCTGTCGTCCGGCGGCACTCATCGAGACGCTGTCCGAACTGCCGGCGCTGCTGTCTCTCGGCAAACACTGAATCTTTTTGCGGACTCGCGGTCCTTTGGCGGGTGGAGCGAGCACGCGGGTGCCTCGAGTCCTTTCTCCGGATGGACGGCGAGCCTTGCACCCGGTAAATCAAAAATGCGAAGGGGAATGACGGCCGTGAATCAAGAGAATAAAAGCGGATGGGAACGGGAGACCCTGGAGAAGCTGCTGCATGCACAGGTGACCGAACAGCGCCGGGCGCGGCGCTGGAGCGTCTTTTTCAAGCTCCTTGTCTTCCTCTACCTGTTTGGGCTGTTGTTCCTGGTGCGTGGTGCGGACCTCGGTATTTCGGACTGGCTCGATCGGGACAAGGAACCGGAACAGCACGTGGCGGCCATCGATTTCGAGGGGCTGATCGCCAGTGCCGCCACTGTGAATGCCGAAGATATGAACAAGACATTGCGTCGGGCCTTTGCCGACGAAGCCACCGGGGCGGTGATGCTGCGGATCAACAGTGGTGGCGGCAGCCCCGTGCAGTCCGGACTCATTCACGACGAAATCCTGCGCTTGCGGGCCAAACACGAGGACATTCCGGTTTACGCGGTGATCTCTGATGCGGGAGCTTCGGGTGCCTACTATGTCGCGGTGGCCGCGGACGAGATCTATGCCGATAAGGCCAGTATCGTCGGTTCCATCGGGGTTCGGTTGGACAGCTTCGGGCTGGTCGAGCTGATGGAGAAGTGGGGCATCGAACGCAGACTGTTCACTGCAGGGGACAACAAGGGCTTCCTGGACCCCTTCCTTCCGCTCGAGGACGCCGAAGTCCAGCACGTGCAGAACGTGATCGGGCAGGTCCACCAGCAGTTCGTCGACGTGGTGCGCGAAGGTCGCGGCGGTCGGTTGCAGGAAAGCGACGATCTGTTCAGCGGCCTTGTGTGGACCGGGGCGGACGCCGTGGCGCTGGGGCTGATTGACGGGCTGGGCGACGACCGGTCGGTGGCGCGGGATGTGATCGGGATCGAAACGATCAAGGTGTTCAAACCGGAGCGCACGGCGTTCCAGTTGTTGCTGGAAGATCTCGGGATGTCGATCGGAAACCGTATCCTCAACTGGCAGTCCACGCCACAGTGGCGTTGATGCGCGGGTAGGAGACGGGGCCCGGCTCTACGCACCGATGCGCGTGACCCGTGCGATGATCCCCACGACCGGGTGGTCGAGGTAGAACAGGTCTTCGCCGGAATTCATGCGCTGACTTCCCCGCACCGGCACCGCGGTGAATCCGTCGGCCGCCAGCTCCGTCTCTTC
>SLNI01000148.1 GCA_007133115.1 Thioalkalivibrio sp.
CGAGAACCGGCCCGGCCGCCGAGAACAGAAGACCCGAGCCGAGCAACGCCGTGAAGAGTGGTTTGTGAAGAAAACGCATGTTTGTCCTCCCCTTTTGGATCCAACGGATGGTTGTGCCGGTCGGTACATTGGCACGCGCAGTTCCTCGGGACAACCGGCCACCGGCACCATCGTCCGGAAATGCGGCCCCCATCGGCCTGGACGACCAGGGATCTCGCGCTTCATCGCAAGACTCCGTATCTGCCATTCGAGCGCATGGTTTACGCGGAGTAGCCGAAGGTTGGCGCTATTGCATCCCGGGTACAGAATACCGAGACAGGACAGGGGCCTCCGCCCCACTGTTGCCACGGCCCGAGGGAATTGCCGATGCGTCTGATCGTGCTCCTGATCGCGTTATTGCTCGTGAGCTATGCCATCTACCAGCAGATCGGCCCGGAACGCCCATCACGGGCGCCTGCGGTCGAGACGGACCCGGTTATCCAGGCTCCGCAGATACCGCAGCGGGTGGAGGATCTGCGCACCTTCGAGCCCAGGATGCAGCAGTTCATGGACGAATCCGCCGAGAAGCGCCAGCGCCGACTGGAAGACGCCGAACACTGAACTAGTTCAGTGCCACCACCTCGGTGACGGCCAGGGTTGCCACATCCCGCATCTTCGGATCGCTATTGACATCGACCAGTGAATCCACCCGCGCAAAGGTGTTTTCGACGAAGATTTCACGGTTTTCCAGCCCACGGCGCTTCACGCCGTACTGCACGCACCCGAGTTCCTCGGCCGAAAGCTTGCCGATCATGTTCTTGGTCGCCCAGATCGAGCCGTATCGGGCCAACTCGCTCACCCGCTCCGCCTGGTTGATGATGTCGCCGAGCACTGCGAACTCAATATTGTTCGAGGATTCGAAAACCCCCAGCCACTCGGTTCCCTCGTGCAGGCCAATGTTCAGATGCAACTCCACTACCCACTTCTTCCGCACCTGCCAGCGAGCACTGATCTCGCGCATGATCTCGCGCAACTCGAACGCACAGCAGAGCGTGTTGAAAATATGGCTGCTCTCGGCCTGGGGAACAAAGAAGTAGAGTCTGCCATCCCCGACATGTTTGCCACGTGTCGCGGCGTAGCGTCGGAAAATGGGATCCATCGAAGACCAGATCTCATTGATCAGTTCGAAATACTCCTCCGGGGGCAACTCCGAGCAGATTCGCCTGGAGTCTTGCAGATCCCCGACCAGAACCGCGACGGGGGTCAGTACCGGCAAACGATTCTTGAGCAGCTGTCGGATCACGACATCGCGTCGGGACAGGAACACACCCAGATTTTCGGATGCTTCCCTGTCCGGAGAGCAAACGATCAGAACCCCTTCCCGGAAATAGGTCGCATTGAGTTCATTTTCCAGTCGCCCGGTCGCCTCGAGCTCCATTTCCAGTGGAATCCGTGTCGTGGCCGACGTCGTGATGTTTTCCGACTCGTCGAACAATTCGAGGAAGAACTCCTGTTCGTCGAGTGCAAGCGGGCGCAGGATACCGGTGAATGTTTCGCGGGTGAGCCGCGCCCTGGAAAGCGACAGGTGCGCCCGCACGAACTCGCGACTCCTGTGTTCCTCCCAGTGCTGGGTACCGGAACGGAGCATGGGCAACACGTTGCGTTCGTCACTGCTCGCCGGGAGGTTGAAAAACCCGCCGAGCAGTTCGGCCCGCGCCGCCTCGTTGTACCAGACCAGCTCGAAGCGGTAGTTGAACATGTAGGCGGGAAAGACCACCTCATCCAGGGTCAGTGTGAGTGGTCCCTGGACGCCTGTGCCGCTCTCACCATTCGAAGCCAAAGACTTTGGATCCGCCTCGTTCGGAGCAACCGGTGTCGTCGACCCACCGTGGCCTCCGCTCCCGGTCTCCTCGGGAGCCCGCACCGTCCTCAGAAGGTGGGCGATCTCCGCGATACTTTTACCAGCCGCCTTCATCTCCTGAACCGTCTCGATTCGATCGACGGCAGCATCGGGGAAGTACCCCATAAGCGATGCACCTGCCTCACCTGAGCGAATCGTTGGCTTAGACAGCAGTCCACGCTTGATATAGTTGTTCAGCGTGGCCCGCGATAGCCCCGTGCGAGCCATTAAATCCTTGCTGGAAATCACGGGCCGCCTCCCTTTGAGCGGTAACGATCTCGAGGTGATCTCACCGGGGAGTATAGACCTAATTATACAGCTGTCTACCTTTAATTAGGGCAGGTGTTTATTGCGGGTCCCGTACAGAATACACAGCTGTATAACTGGTGTCTGGTGGGCAAAAAAAACCAGACGCCACGAATCGTGGGGTCTGGTGCAATGTACAACCGAATCCGCGCGTGGCGAGGTTGCCCGCGCTTCGCGAACTCTTCTATCGAATCAAACGGTGGCGGCAGCGAGGCCCAGCAACGCTCCACCGGCGGCACCCACGGTGCCGCAAAGCGATGGATGGTACGCCAACCACCCGGCGCGCAGGCCGAATGCGCAGGACGAATAAAACGCGATGAATCCGACGACGGCCAGAAGAATGATCTGGGGTAAAAGCGGAATGTTTACGATGGCTTCCATCTGATCTCCGGAGCTTCGGGGTGGATACGCCCGTGGCGCCTCAGGATTGGCCTACCACGGGGCGTTGAGAGCCCTTGGTCTCGCGCGACAATACGCTTCATATGCACCACCGGTCAAGGAGAACACCGACAGAACCCGAATGCGCTACCCTGATATCAGGCGTAGCCACTCAGGACCGAGGACAAGGACCCATGGCCAGTCCAGGAGAGATTCGCAACATGGCACTGTTCTGCGACTTCGAGAACATCGCACTCGGAGTCAAGGAGGCCAAGTACCCGCAATTCGACGTCAAGCGTGTGCTGGAACGGCTTCTGATCAAGGGCAACATCGTGGTCCGCAAGGCCTACTGCGATTGGGAGCGGTACAAGGAATTCAAGGCGCCCATGCACGAGGCCGCATTCGAGTTGATTGAGATCCCGCATGTCCGACAGTCGGGCAAGAACTCGGCCGATATCCGCATGGTCGTGGACGCGCTCGACCTCTGCTATACCAAGGGCCATGTCGACGCGTTCGTGGTCATCAGCGGCGACTCCGACTTTTCGCCTCTGGTGGCCAAACTCCGGGAAAACAACAAACTCGTCATTGGGGTGGGCGTGAAGAAATCCACCTCCGACCTGCTCATGGCCGCCTGTGATGAATTCATCTATTACGATGACCTCGTCCGGGAAGCGACCCAAAAGACGCAGAAGCCGCGTAAGCCCCAAACGAAATCCCAGGGCAAGGAGGGCAACGCACGGCGGTCTGACGAGATCGATGACGATGAGAAGCGCCACAAGGCGATGGAACTCGTGCTGGAAACGGCGGAAGCCCTGCAGGCCGAACGCGCGGCGGACGAACCGGTCTGGGCATCGATGGTCAAGCAGACCATCAAGCGCCGCCAACCCGGCTTCAACGAAAGCTACTACGGATTCCGTTCCTTCAGCGCGCTGCTCGAGGAAGCACAGCGAATCGGACTGATGCGGCTGGAGCGGGACGAACGCTCGGGTGGCTACATCATCCTTACGGACGATTGACGATGGAGCCGAGAACGCCGCTGAGCGCTCCCCGGCCACCCGACCACCGCAGAGGACATTGCGTGATGACACGAACCGGGAATCTGTGGTCCGCCGCTGCGCTCGGGTGCGTTTGGGGCCTGTTCGCATTCGCGCCGCCCGTTTCTGCCGCTGATGGCATACGCACGGTGACCATCTATCCAGACCGTGCACAGGTGGTCCGTGAACACAGGGTCGACACGACCACCGGGGCCGGCATACTCACGATTGGCGCCCTGCCGGCTCGCCTCGATCCAAACAGCCTTCGGGTGCGGGCGGAGGGACCGGACGGATTGACACTGCATCATATCGAAACCCGAACCGTCCACGGACGCGACCTCTCGCACCCCGAAGAACGGGCATTGTCCGAGGCCCTGCAGATAGTCCGGGACGAGCGGCAGACGCTCACGGACAGGCGCGAAGCGGAGACGCTGAAACTGGCGTTCATCCGGCGCCTGGCCGAAACGGGTGGGGGCTCCGAATCCGGATTGCCGCCCGACGCGTGGACCGGCGCCTGGGAACGAATCGGCCAGGGGGCGACCGAGGTATTCCGTGAAATGAGCGAGGTGGACCAGTTGGCGCGCACCATGGACGCCGAGATCTCGCGCCTGGAAAGCGCGCTGAGCGCATTGCGCACCGGCCAGCGCGATTCCATGGAAGTCATGGTTCACTACCGGGCACTCAGCCCAGGATCTACCGTGGTGGCCCTGGAATACCAGGTTCCCGGTGCGAGTTGGACACCTGTCTACGAGGCACGTCTGGACACGACAAACGGTCAGCTGGAATGGGTCCAGCGCGCCGAGGTCCGGCAGAATACCGGCGAGGATTGGGAAGACGTGGAAGTATACCTCTCCACCGCGCGGCCGACGCTCGGAGGACGCCTTCCCGACCTGGCTCCATGGTTTATCGACATAACCCCGCCCACCCGGCCGATGATGCGCAGCGAAATGGATGCGCTAACCACCATGGCCGCCCCTGCCCCCATGGCCGAGGCGGCAGTGGAAACGACGGGCTTCACGAGTCGTTACCGGGTTCCCGAACCCGTCAGCCTGCGCTCCGACCATCGTCAGCAACGCTTCCGTCTGAGCGCACAGGCGTACGAGGCCCGCCTCTCCGCGCGGGCGGTCCCGGTGCTCTCCCCCCACGTCTACCTTTTTGCCGAAACGACTCTCGAGGGGGAGACCCCTCTGTTGCCGGGGGTCGTGACCCTGATCCAGGATGGACAGCTGGCGGGACAGACCCGGCTGGGGTCACTGGCTCCGGGAGCGCCGCTGCGTCTCGCCTTCGGAGTCGACGACCGAATCGAAATTCTGCGCGA
>SLNI01000265.1 GCA_007133115.1 Thioalkalivibrio sp.
CCTCGGGTGCGCATCGGCATCGCGCGCGATGCGGCCTTCGGCTTTTACTATGCGTCGGACCTCGAGGCACTGGAGCGCGCGGGTGCCGAGCTGGTGTTCTTCGACACCTTGTCGGATCCGGTCCTGCCGGTGGTGGACGGGCTTTTCATCGGCGGCGGATTTCCCGAAAGCCGGATGGCTGAACTCGAGAGCAATGGCTCCATGCGGGAATCGGTGCGCGCGGCGATCGAGGCGGGTCTGCCCGCCTATGCCGAGTGTGGCGGCCTGATGTATCTCGCACGTGGTGTCGAATGGCACGGTCGTCGATGTTCGATGGTCGGGGTGTTGCCGGGAGAGGTGGTCATGCACGCGCGCCCGCAGGGTCGTGGCTATGTTCAGCTGCAGGAAACCGGCCGGGGACCCTGGGGGCGTTCGGCGGGCGAGGTGTCTCCCGAGGCCTTCGGCGCGCACGAATTCCACTACTCGGCCCTCGAAGCATTGCCCTCGGACACCGTCTATGCCTACCGGGTGCTTCGAGGGCAGGGGATCGATGGGGAGCATGACGGCATCGTCCATCGCAATCTGCTCGCCAGCTACAGCCACCTGCAGAGTACCCAACAGAACCCCTGGGCCCAACGTTTCGTACAGTTCGTGCGGTCGGTGGCCATCCAGCGTGCCGCGAACGATACTTCGCGCCCTGCCACCTCAGTCTGATTGACAGGACACTAGGAGAAAACATGATCACGATCACTGCCGCAGCCGCAAAGCAGATCCTCGAGTCGGCCCGCCAGAGCGGCATCGAGAAGTCCTCGCTGCGAATCGCCGCCAAGCGCATGCCCAATGGCGGAATCGACTATGGAATGGGTTTCGAGGATCACGAGAAGGACAGCGACCTGGTATTCAAGACCCAGGGCGTGACCCTGGTCGTGGAGCCGGGCAGCGTGGAACTGCTCAAGAACGCGGTTCTCGATTTCGTCGAGATGGAGCCGGGTGACCGGAGGTTCATCTTCATGAACCCGAACGATCCCGATTACCGTCCGCCCGACGGCCTCAACGCTCCACCCGCGAAGCAGGATTGAGTACTGCCGCGATCATCGTGTCCCCCGTGACCGTGCTGGACCGTTCCCGCGCCTTCTTCAGTTGGAGGAAACCCGGCCGTGCGTGAGGGCCTCGAATCCGTTCGCGTGGTGCTGGTCGGTACCACACACCCGGGCAACATCGGTTCCGCCGCCCGGGCGATGAAGACCATGGGTCTGCGCCGGCTCGTCCTGGTGGACCCCCAGCGCTTCCCATCGGCCGAAGCTACTGCGCTCGCGGCCGGGGCGGACGATCTGCTGACCAGGGCGCAGATCTTCTCAAGCCTGGAAGAGGCCATCGCCGACTGTGTATGGGTTGTGGGGACCAGTGCCCGGAGTCGCGGTCAGTCCGTCCCCCTGCTGCCTCCGCAACCGGCGGCGAACGCATTGTTGGGTCATGTGGCCGGCGGACCCGTCGCCCTGGTTTTCGGCCGCGAGAGCAGCGGGTTGAGCAACGACGAGTTGGATCGCTGCAATGCGTTCGTGCAGATTCCGACCGACCCCGATTTCCGCTCGCTCAACCTGGCTGCGGCGGTGCAGGTGATGGCGTACGCCTGCAGGATGGCGGCGCTCGACGAAGGTGAGGAGCAGCCGATCGAGGAAGGCTACGATCCGCCCGCGACCCAGGAGGAGATGGAAGCCCTGTTCGAGCATTATCTCCGGGTTCTGATCCAGATCGAGTTCGTGGATGCGGAGCGTCCGCGCCATATCATGCGGCGCCTGCGTCACCTGTATCAGCGCAAGGGGATGACCGCCAGCGAGGTGCGGATCCTGCGCGGCATCCTGACGCACACCGAACGCGGCGGTGGCCGTCGCTCCGCGCGCCCGTGATATCGTAGACTTTTGCTGAAGTGCGGCGGGCGGGCGATGATGTTTCAGCGGCTTAGGGAAGACATTCAGTGCGTGTTCGAGCGCGATCCGGCCGCGCGCAACGGCTTCGAGGTGCTGACCGCCTACCCGGGTCTCCATGCCGTCTGGTTTCATCGCGCGGCCCACGGACTGTGGCGCATCCGCTTGCGTTGGCTCGCGCGGGTGGTGGGAAATATCAGCCGACTTCTGACCGGGATCGAAATTCATCCCGGCGCACGCATCGGCCGTCGTTTCTTCATCGACCACGGCATGGGTGTGGTCATCGGGGAGACCGCGGAAATCGGTGACGATTGCACGATCTATCACCAGGTGACACTGGGCGGGACCACCTGGAACAAGGGCAAGCGGCATCCCACGCTGGAGGATGGCGTGGTGATCGGTGCCGGGGCGAAGATTCTGGGTCCCGTCCGCATCGGTGCCCGCGCACGCGTCGGCTCCAACGCGGTGGTCCTGCGGGATGTGCCGGCGGACGCCACCGCGGCTGGGATTCCGGCGCGGATCCTCGGGCCTCGGCCGGAACCCAACCATCGTTTCAAGGCCATGGCCGATCGCATGGGCTTCGATGCCTATGGTCTGACCCACGACATGCCCGATCCGGTCGCGAACGCGATCCATCGCATCGTGGATCATATGCACGAGATCGATGAGCGGATGGAGCGCGCATGCACCGCGTTGAAGAACGCGGGGATCGATATCGGCGCCGACGGCGAGATGCATCCGATCTCCCGCGGTGATCTCGAAGGGCTCGAACCCGAAAGCTGCGAAATTCCCCCACGCAAGACCTCGGGAAATAGCTGATCAATTTATTGGGTTATTATTCGAAAAATTCGAAAACAGTTGCGGGAACCGGATGAAACTGACGACCAAGGGGCGCTACGCGGTAACGGCCATGCTCGACGTTGCGATGCATTCGCGGGAAAGCCCGGTTTCTCTCGCAGAGGTGTCCGAGCGCCAGCATCTTTCGCTGTCCTACCTGGAACAGTTGTTTTCGCGGTTGCGGCGCCAGGGCCTGGTGAGCAGCGTGCGTGGCCCCGGCGGCGGATACCGCCTGGGACGCAGTGCCGAGGAGATTACCGTCGCGGACATCATTCTGGCCGTGGACGAGCCGGTCGACGTCACCCGTTGCGGCGGCAAGGGGAACTGCCATCGCAACTCCCGTTGCCTCACGCACGATCTTTGGACGGAGCTTTCGCACAAGCTGCAGGATTTTCTGAGCGCCCGGTCGCTCGCCGACGTGCTGCAGCGGCACCAACTCGCGCGGACCGGCGATTCTTCCGTGATGACGGCTCCGCTCGAACGGGGGCAGAAGGGCCGCCGCACCTATCCCATTGCGGCGGCCGAGTAGGACGTCGCCGGCGACGGGATGCGGTGAGCATTTGAACGCCGGTTCAGCCGACTGCGCTTCATTGCCCTGAAGAGGGCCTGCCGCTAGACTACTGCGCGACTTCAGATACCCGCCGAAAACTCCGGCGGGTTCTCGTTTTTATCCCAGGAGAAGACCCGTGGCCGACGAACGTACCCTTTCCATCATCAAGCCCGATGCCGTCGCAAAAAACGTCATCGGCGAAATCTACAGCCGCTTCGAGAAGGGTGGCCTGCGCGTTGTCGCAGCGCGAATGATGCACCTGACGCGCGAGCAGGCGGAGGGCTTCTACGCGGTGCACAAGGAACGCCCCTTTTTCGCGGATCTCGTCGAGTTCATGATGTCCGGTCCGGTGATGGTGCAGGTGCTCGAAGGCGAGAATGCCATTGCCCGGAACCGTGAAATCATGGGTGCCACCAACCCGAAGGAAGCCGCGTCAGGAACCATTCGGGCTGATTTCGCCAGCAGCATCGACGAAAATGCCGTGCACGGCTCCGATGCTTTGGAGACCGCGCAGAACGAGATCGCCTTCTTTTTCGGTGAAGGCGGTCTCTGCCCGCGTACCCGCTGAATTGCACGCCCCGTGGGGTCGGCCGGTGGCGCCGGTATGCCTACCCCGCGGTTGGGCGCGGAACACGCCGCGGTCTACGGCGGAACAGGACGCGGTACTGGCATGCGCTGGTATCCACCGTGCATTACACTTGAAGCCTTACCGTTGACGCAGAAGCCATGTCCGTATCGTCCTCTCCCCGTCTGAACCTGTTGGGATTGCCGCGCGAGCATCTGGCCCGGCAGTTCGAGCTGTGGGGCGAGCGAAGCTTTCGCGCCACCCAGTTGATCAAGTGGATCCACCAGCGTGGCGTCACGGATTTCGCCGTGATGAGCGATCTGTCCAAGGGGCTTCGGGAAAAGCTCGGCGAGGTCGCCGAGATCACGATTCCGGAAATCGCACTGGAACGCCGGTCGGATGATGGCACCGTGAAGTGGGTACTGCGTCTGGCGGACGGCAATGCCATCGAGACCGTATATATCCCGGAGGACGACCGGGGTACGCTCTGCATCTCCTCGCAGGTGGGCTGCGCGCTGGACTGCACGTTCTGCTCCACGGCACAGCAGGGCTTCAATCGGAACCTGACCGCCCACGAGATCATCGGCCAGCTATGGCTCGCGACCAACCGCTTGCCGGTCCCCGAGGGACGTTCTCGCGCAGTCACCAACGTGGTGTTCATGGGCATGGGCGAGCCCCTCGCCAATTTCGATGCGGTGGTCGAAGCCATCGATCTCATGCTCGATGACAATGCCTATGGCCTGAGCAAGCGCAGAGTCACACTGAGTACCTCCGGACTGGTACCCGCCCTGGATCGCCTGGGAGACATCACCGACGTTGCCTTGGCGGTGAGTCTGCACGCGCCGAACGATGCCCTGCGTGACCGCCTGGTGCCGATCAATCGCAAGTATCCCATCCGGGAATTGCTCGCCGCCTGCCGCCGGTACACGCGCGACGGGGGTCGGCATCACCGGGTCACCTTCGAGTACGTGCTGCTCGCTGGGATCAACGATCAACCCGAGCATGCCCGTGAACTCATTCGTCTGCTTCGGGA
>SLNI01000202.1 GCA_007133115.1 Thioalkalivibrio sp.
CGCTGGCTGCATGGCTGCCTGCGCTAACCCCGGAAAGCTCGTGGCGATGGCTGCTCCCAGCGCGGCAAAACTTCCGTCCCTGATGAACTCGCGCCGCGTAAGACTGACCTTGGTGTATTCCATTTCAGATCCCCTAGTGAGTTAGCCAGCCAGAAAGAAATTGGTAATACCTATTTCATGGTCGATCAGCGAGTCCTAGAGTATTATGAAACCGCGCGGTTTTGCGGGTGCGCTAAAAAAATACGCTTCTGGGACACCACGACGTGGCGAGCCTTCCCGCCGTCGTAACGGCCGAAGCGGCACGATGATCGAAACTCAGCAGTTTGGAGAACAGCGAAATGCGTGCTCACGTACTTGCCACAGGCTTTCTGGCCGCGGCCGTGTGTTCGGCCCCGGCCGCCGCCCAGACCGATGATCAGGCCCTGTCCCAGCAGTTGGCCAACCCGGTCGCGGACCTCATCAGCATTCCCATTCAGTTCAACTACGACCAGAACCTGGGCGCCGACGAAGAGGGAACGCGTACGGTGCTGAATTTCCAGCCCGTGGTGCCAGTCTCGCTCAACGACGATTGGAACCTGATCTCCCGGACGATCATCCCCGTGGTCTGGACCGACGGGTTGCCCGCCGGGGCGGGCCGCGAATCCGGCTTGGGCGACGTCGCCCAGAGCTTCTTCTTCTCACCGAAGCTAACGACCGCCAGTGGCTTGACCTGGGGTGTCGGCCCCGCCTTGCTGCTGCCGACCGCCACCGAGACGCAATTCGGTACCGAAAAGTTGGGCGGGGGCCCGACCGGGGTGGTGTTGCAGCAATCGGGACCCTGGACCGTCGGTGGCCTGGCCAACCATCTGGTATCGGTCGCCGGAGCCTCGGGCCGAGCGGACGTGAATGCCACGTATCTGCAGCCGTTCATCGTCTACAGCACGCAGAACGCCTGGAACTTCGCGCTGAACTCGGAATCGACCTACAACTAGGAAACCGAACAATGGCTGGCGCCGATCAACGCGCTCGTGTTCAAGGTTCTGCCGATCAACGGGCGGCCCGTCAGCCTGCAGGCCGGCATCCGGTACTGGCTGGACAGCCCGCCGGGCGGCCCCGAGGGAGTCGGGTTCCGCCTGATGGCCACATTGCTTTTTCCGCGTTAAGCCCGGACCCAATTACGGGAGCCCGCTCCCCGCGGGGGCCAAAGGGAGCATCGCCAGATCATCATCCTGCCGTCTGTGTTCGCGAAACAATGCCCAGTTTTTCGATGAGTGAGCACGGCGGAACCGCAACAACAAACGATACATAAGCAAGGAAGGTCGACATCATGAACAACTGGGTGCTTCTCTTGATCGCTGGGCTGATCGCCATTGTCGGCGGCATCATTGCCCTGCTCAATCCGCTTGCCGCCACCATCACCGCGGTGATGCTGACGGGCTGGCTACTCGTCGCCGTAGGTGTGATCGAGGTGATCGGCGTCTTCACCGCCACCGGCTGGGGCGCTCGGCTCTGGTCGGTCATCCTCGGCATACTCACCGTCATCCTCGGCCTCTACATCCTCGCCAACCCGATCATGTCCACGCTGGCGTTGACCTGGCTCGCGGGCATCCTCTTCCTCGCAATGGGGGTTACGAAGATCGTAATCTCCTTCCGTATGCGCGGGACGGGCTATTTGTGGGTCGTGCTTCTCTCGGGCGTGGTGTCTTTGGGGCTCGGCATCATCGTGCTCACGAACTTCCCCTATTCGGCGGCCAGCATCCTCGGCATCCTGCTCGCGGTCGAACTGATCTCGATCGGCGTGGCCAATATCGCGCTTTCGATGCGTCTGCGCGAAACCGGCCCAGTCATGGCCTGAGACAGCAGGGGCTCGGAGGGCGGCACGCCGTTCCTCCTGCCCCTGTTACCCGCTTCCTTGCCGGCATGCTCTCCGAAACATCCAACCTGACAGCCCGCTCGGCGTCGGCACCCACCGCACCATGAGGCCAGCATGAGCGCCCGTCTTGTCCGCAGACTTGCCCTCCTCACCGTCCTCATTGCAGGCGGCGTGACGGCCTTCTTCGTCCTATACCACCCACCGATGCGGCTGATGCCCCCGCCGCTCCTTTTCCAGGATCCCGACCTCCCCCTCGCTGATCTCGGGCCCGCGCTGGCCGATGGCGCGGCCATCGACGTGTTCTACGCCTCCAACCGCCTGCCCATCGGCCCGCAGGACAACCGCATCTACACTGTCGCCCCCGATACGCGCCTCCATTTCGGCCGCGCCTTCATGCGCATCGGCGACGAAGGCTCCACCCTCGACCAGATCCACGCCTGGACCACCCAGGCCGACCCCTCCGACCGCCCTTTTATCCACCTTTCCCGGATGGAGCAGCAGGCTACTCTCGACTCCGGTGCGTACGACACCCTCCCGCCCGATGTCACGGCCTGGCTCGCCGCCATCGACGCGCAGCTTACCCAAAGCCGCCACAAGGACATCCTCGTCTACATCCACGGCGCCAACACCACCGTCGAACGCGCCGCCGGACAGGCCTCGCAGCTGCGCCACTTCACCGGCCGCAACGCCGTCGTCATCGTCTTCGTCTGGCCCACCGCCGAGAACTTCCTCCGCTATGGCCGCGACGTCACCTCCGCCTATGCCAGCGCGCCCCGCCTCGCGGACCTCATCCGCCTTCTCTCCGAAGGGACCTCCGCCCAAAGCATCGACGTCATGACCTACAGCGCCGGCGGCACTGTCGGCAGTACGGGCCTCGCCCACCTCGCGCAGATTGCGCCGGAGGCGCGCCTGGGCGAGGTCTACCACGCCGCCCCCGATGCCGATTTCCGCCGCTTTGTCGACGACCTCACCGCTTACGCGCCCCAGGCCGCCCGCGTCACCACCGCCGTCAACCTCGGCGACAGCGCGCTCCGCCTGGCCGAAGCCGTCAACCGCGCCTCCCGCGCGGGCCGCCCCGACCTGCAGGAGCTCGACCCCGCCTCCGCCACATGGCTCCTCGACGCCTCCAGGGAACACGGGATCGACATCCTCCAGATCCGCCCCGAGAACATGCCCGACATGCCCGCCAGCTCGCATACCTTCTGGTATGAAGACCCCTGGGTCAGCAACGACCTCCTGCTGCTGCTGCTCTTCGGCCTTCCGCCCGAAGCGCGTGCCCTTGTCTCCGGCACCACCGCCTCGGGCGCCGAATACAGCACCTTCCCGCCCGATTATCCCGTGCTCATGCCCGCCCTGCGCGACAGCCTGCTCGAGCGCCGGACGCCCTAATCGGCGGTCAGCCGCCGCATCAGTTCGCGATAGGTCAGCTCGGGCCGGAACGCACCCGTCTGCAGAAAGATCACGGCCTGCGCAATCACCAGCGGGTTGTTCATCAGGAATGTATGCGTCACCGGCAGCACCAGATGGTCGGCCATCCCCTCGACCCTGGTGCTCTCGACCGACACCTTCCCGTCATCCGGCCCCGGGATCATCCGCGAAAAGACCGGGTTCAGCGACAGATCCCCCGCGATCACCCCCAGCTCGAAATCGACCGGCGGCAACTGCGCCGCAATCCCCGCCGCATCGGTCCCCAGCTGCAGCCCCGCAGGCCCCGTCATGACCCGGTACAGGCCGATATCGCCCAGCGCGTCGACCAGTTCCGACCCGTTGTTCGGTGGCCCCAGCATCACCACCCGGCCCAGGTTGTCCGGCGCATTCATCATGAGCCAGCCGCGCACCAGAATCCCGCCCAGCGAATGCGTGATGAAGTTCACCCGCTCGTCGCCGCATTGCGCCACCGCATCGTCCATATAGCCGACCAGATCCTCGATCGGCGCCGTGCGCGAAGGATAGTCCAGCGTCACCACGCTGTACCCCGCCGCGGGCAGAAGCTCGGCCATCAGGTACAAGGACGACTCGGATCGCCCCAGCCCGTGCACCAGCACGACGCATTCCCCCTCGACCTGCGGAATACGCGGCTCACTCTGGGCGTACGTCGTTGTACCGGCGAGCGCCCCGAACAGCAACGCTGCGAAAAGCCCTGCGCGCATCAGCGAATGTTCGCGCGTCATCCGACGTTGATGTTCGGGCCGGCGTTGTTGCGCAGTTGTTTGAACACGTAGATCGGGATCAGGATCTGAGCAATCAGACTTCCCAACCAGACCAGCAGTGTGGCCGCCAGCCAGTTGGACAGCCCGCCCATGTCGAACCCACCCATCAGCCATTCCGTGACCTTCAGCCCGACGAACACCGTCACAAGCGCCACGGACCCCCGGATCTGCGGGACCGAGGTAATGGCGATCTTCGTCATCAGCGGCCCGGTCAGGATCAACACGCCGGAAAAGACCAGCAGCACGACGACAAACGCCAATGGGTCGATGTTGAACCCGGTCAGAAGCATCGCGGCAACCAGCAGGCCCACCGCGTTCGCGATAATCGTGGCAGCAGTTTGAAGCAGCAAGCGAATCATAGGGGCACCCTCAGGTCAGGCCGACAGTGGCGTGCCGACAAGATACCAAGCGATCAGAAGAACCGTCCATAGTCCAGGCAACATCAGTACAAAGGGCAGCATCAATGGGGCTGTCATCCGGCGCCCGGGTTCCAGACCTCGGCCTCTGACTGCCGAGTCCACATCTGAAGCAGCAGTGGCTTGCATGCGCCTCGTGGTGCGATGACCGCCGCCCCCCGTTTCCCCCGTGTACCACGGTTATTCACGCAAGCGACTCGGGTGTTCGCATACTTCCGAGCAGAATCCGGAAGCGGACCCAGCACGAGGTAAGCCGACCCGATGGTGACTGTAAAAAGTACCTGCTACGAGTGCGACGCGAACTGTGCGATCGACGTGACTCTGGATGCTTCCGGGGAGCCGCTGAAGGTCGATGGCCCCGAATGCCCCCGCTGCTACG
>SLNI01000197.1 GCA_007133115.1 Thioalkalivibrio sp.
ACATGACCGTGCTCATGGCTGTGTTCGTGGCCATGGTGATGCGGATGGGCGTGGCTGTGCACGGTGCCATCGGCATGTCGGTGTTCGTGCACATGCCCCCCCGTGGACTGCCCTTCCACCCGAGTCTCGCCTTCCCCGCAACCGCAGACCGTGCACATTTCCCGCCTCCTCGAATCGCCGACTTCAACGTTCAATAATAACCGCAGTGACCCCACCCCTGCTGTTCATGAGGCAACCCGTGGGGCTTTGCCACAACGGGCCAACCCGAACGCCAAGGCAACCCACCTCGCTCATGGCAGGGGATCGGTCGTATCGACCTCGAGGTCGAGCACGCGCATCTCAAGGCCGCCCGAGGCCTGCACGCGATACCCGCCACAACGCGGGCAGGCGGCATACAGCGCGTCGATCTCGACGGTCGCGGCGCAGTCCAGGCACCAGCCCTGCCCCGGGACGTCGACGATTTCGAGGACCGCCGACTCCGCGACACTCTGGCGCATCACGGCATCGAAACTGAACCGGAGGGCCTCGATCTCCACGCCCGCGAGGCGTCCGACCTCCAGCCGGACCCGCAGCACCCGGTCGAATCCACGCGCGGCCGCCTGCTCCTCGATGATGCGCAGAATGCCTTCGGCCAACGACATCTCATGCATGCACGATCTCCAGTTCGTAGTGGACGCAGGGGTCGAGTGCCATCACGACCCGGGTGACGGCATCACGCAATGCCGGCGCGTCCCTGCCCTGCAGGCGTCCCAGGCTTTCCTGAGCCGGCCCACGGGGATGAAAGTTCCACTCCGTGGGGGCCACAATCCGATAATCGCCGATGCGGCCTTCTTCGAGCCGGATCCAGTGCAGCAGCACGCCCCGAGCCATTTCCAGCGCCACGACAGCCTCGTCCTCCTGCCGGTGCCATGCCATGGCCTGCCGTGCCGGCGCGCCTTCCGCGAGGGCCGCCAACTCGCCCGCAAGTTCCAGCACCCGCGCCACAACCCGGACCCAGGCGTCGACCCCACCCTGCTCCGTCTCGAGTTCCACGAGCAGAGGCAGATCGCGGCTGCGGGCCCAGGGGCCCATCTCGAACACCTGCCCGGCCCAATCCGGACGCCAGTGGAAATCCGGATCCTCGCGCAGACGGGGCAGCGCATCGACGGCGAAGGCAGACAGATCGACACTCGCGAAGGCCTTTGCCCGTGAACGGCCCAGGCCCACGAGGCGCGGACGCAGTTCCCGTAGAAGCAGCGCGAGGGAGGAGCTTCCCGCGCGCACCCAATGCTGGAACACGGGACCATCCAGGCGCTCCGGCACCGGCAACCCGTCCACGCCGAAAAGCGATTGATAGGTCTGCGTCGCCCACTCGCGCGCCAACCGTTCATCGTTGGCGAATCGCTCCCGACCCGCGAGTAATTCGCGCAAGGGCCCCGGCTGCGGTTCGAGGCCGGCCATCCGTGCCCAGTCGAGTCCGAGACGCCAAAGATGCTCACGAATGGTTTCAAGCCGGATTCGAGCGGCCCAGGCAGCCGACTGCGCAGGCCCGACCCCCGCCGGATCCAGCAGACTCAGCAACGTATCGACCGCCACGGTTTGGGCATCGCCGCAGAGACTGTACAGGCGCGGAATCACCTGCCGGGTGTGTTCCGGCGGGTGGCCCAGCAACAGGCGCCGGGGTTGGGGACGCCGCGAACGCACCGTGGCGGCAAGAACGCGCGCTCCATCCCAATCCAGGTGGAGATCGACGCGGCCCTCAGCGGGAATCGCTGTCGTCATGAAGAAACGCTCCGCGCAGCACACCCCGGCGATCGAAGTCCCGATCGGCGTTGCGCCGCAACGCGGCGAGCGGCCCGGCGCCGCTGCGTTGCGGATTCGGGGGCGTCAGGTCCGACCCTTCCTGCAACAGAAGCAACAGGGCTTCGAACGCCACCGCGCGCGCGGCGTCCTGATCGGCGAAGCGCAGCATCGGGGAAAACAGCGAGCAGGTCTCGTACGCACCGATGGCGTCCTCCCGGGCGCCGACGAAATCGACCGGTCCACGCGGCAGTTCGCGCGTACCGGTGACGCCCTCGGGAAGGGGATCGGCGTCCGGGAGGCGCATCAGGTTCATCGACCAGGGCGTGATCAGGACGCCGATGTGTGCCGCACCGCTGCGGCGAAACCCAACGGCCTCCACGGTCAGCGCAGGATGCACCAGGGACAGGTTCTGCATGCGCTCGACGTGCACACGCTGGAAGACCTGCTCCAGGTGCCGCCGGATACTCTCGGCATCGGTTCCGGACAAAGGCGTTACCGTGGCGGCCCGAGTGCGGAGGGGAGTTGCAGATCCGCGAAAAAGCTCTCGAGATCGGTTTCTCCGCGCATCGCGGCTTCCAGTGCCTGGACGCCCTCGTCGATCTGCTGCGCGTTCTCGGGCGTGAGCACTTCGCGCGCGTGATCCATGATCGCCAGCAGCCAGGTACCGACCGGCTGGGGACCGACGAGCATCATGTTCAGGCGGCGCTGCTCGCCGCGCCGCTCGCAGAGCGCGGTGTATTCATCGGATTCCACTACCTGCATCGGGATGCCAAGACACATCGGATATCCTTCCTCTCCTGACCGACCGGGGCCCCGAGGGGCGGGATTCAAGGGTCGCGCGGATCCCTTTCGAAGCGACACCTTCCCACAAAAGAACCGGGGCGAATGTGATCTAGATCACCGCCAAATCCCACGCGCTCAAGCATCCTTTCCCGGTCAATCAGTAAAACCTGATTTTTTCATACAAACTGCGAGTTTGTCATACGGAAATGGCGTCGGTCCGAACTCGCGAAAACGGCTTCACACAGAGGCAGAAAGGCACACATGAGCGAAAGTCAAACCAGTGTGGCAGCCCCCGAGACCCGAGCGGTCCCGGAAAAAATGGCCGACGTGCTGGTTCTCGGACTCGGCAACATTCTGCTGACCGATGAAGGGGTCGGCGTTTACGTCGTCAACCGCCTGGCCGAGGAACAGGCCGGCGTGCCGGGCATCGAATTCATGGATGGTGGCACCCTCAGCTTCACCCTCGCCAATGCGATCGTCTCGACCGATGCCCTGATCGTGGTCGACACCGCCGCACTGAATGCGGCGCCGGGCACCGTACAGGTTTTTGAAGGCGATGCGATGGATCACTTCGTCAGCACCGGGGGCAAGAGCAGCGTGCACGAGGTGAGCCTTTCCGACCTGCTCGCCGTAGCCGCGCTCGAAGGTCTCCTCCCCGCGCGGCGGGCGCTGGTCGGCATCCAGCCCCAGAATTTCGACTGGGGTGAACACCCCACCGAGGCGGTCGCGAACGCGATCCCGCGGGCCTGCGAGACGGTGATGGAAATCACCCGCCGGTGGCAGTCATGAGCCTGAAGGACATTCCCGTCCATTTCGACGCGGGCCCCGGCCCGTCCAGCTCCGAGCCAACCGGCATGGCGGAGGCCCTGCTGCGCGAGGTCGCCGACCATCTGCTGACCGTGGCCGGGGGCGGCGAGCGACAGATCGTCGAACTCGGCAACCTGCCACTCAGCGACGGCGACTTTCACCTGCTCGAGGAAAGACTCGGGCGTGGCGAAGTCGCGGCTGAAATCAGCGCCTCCGGACGTACCGAGGTCTACGAAACCGGCTTCCCGGGTGTGTGGTGGGTGAAATATTACAACGCGGACGACCAACCCGCCGCCCAGCAACTGGAAATCGGCACCGTACCGATGATCCTCGAGGCGCACCCGGAGGATATCCAGGCGAGCGCCGAACGTTTTTCTCAGCTGTTCGAAGAACCTGAAAGGAATTCACATTGACCACTCGCAATCCAGCGACGACTTGCACAAGGGGGTCGGCATGAAAGAGCACGCATTAACCTTAGGAGAAGAACTGCGGCGCCAGGGTATTTCCCGACGCTCCTTCCTCAAGTTCTGTGCAGGAGTGGCCTCGAGCATGGCTATCCCCGCCACCATGGTTCCGGCCATGGCCGCCTCCCTGGCACAGGCTCGACGGCAGTCGGTCATCTGGATGTCCTACCAGGAATGCACCGCCTGCATCGAGTCCCTCACCCGTGCCGTCTCGCCCACCGTCGAGAACCTGATCTTCAATTTCATCTCGCTCGACTTCCAGCATGCGCTGCAAGCCGCGGCAGGCGATCAGGCCGTCGAGGCGCTGCGCACAGCGATGGAAGAGAACTGGGGCAAGTACCTGGTGCTCGTCGACGGCTCCATCCCGTTGAAGGATGACGGCATCTACTCCACCTCCCACGGCCAGACCCACCTCGAGTCGCTCCGGGAAGTCGCCGAAGGCGCCGCGGCCATCGTCAGCATCGGCACCTGCGCCTGCTATGGCGGCGTCGGCGCCGCGCGACCCAACCCGACCGGCGCGGTTGGCGTGGAGGACATCATCACCGACAAGCCGATCCTGAACGTGCCGGGATGCCCCCCGATCCCGGAGGTCATGACCGGCGTGTTGACCAGTTTCCTGGCGTTTGGGAAATTGCCGGCGGTGGATCGACTGAAGCGGCCGTCGGCCTTCTTCAGCGATACCATCCACGACCGTTGCTACCGCCGGCCGTTCTATGACCAGGGCAAGTTCGCCAAGAGCTTCGACGACGAGGGCGCGCGCAAGGGCTGGTGCCTGTTCGAACTCGGCTGCAAGGGCCCGATCACGCACAACGCCTGCGCCACGATGAAGTTCAACCAGGGCGTCAGCTGGCCCATCCAGTCCGGACACGGCTGTCTCGGTTGTTCCGAACCCAACTTCTGGGACAAGGACAGCTTCTACAAGCCGCT
>SLNI01000237.1 GCA_007133115.1 Thioalkalivibrio sp.
GCCAGAAGTGGCGTTCGCTGGAACACCTGGCCGAGATGTATGCGGACATCCCCAAGGACAAGACCATCTACGCGTACTGCCATGACGGCTTCCGCAACACCATGGCCTACATCCAGCTGAAGGCATTGGGCTACGAGGACGTGCGCCTCTACAACGGTGGCTGGGCCCACTGGGGCAACGAACTCTCGCTGCCGGTGGTGATGGGTTCCGAACCCTGGGACGCCGCACACGCGTTATGAAGCACGCCGGGTGGCGGGTCTTCCGGCCCGCCACACCGTCTTGAAAGGTCACCGAGACGGGTTATCCCCGAAGGGGTCAATCGTCATGGGACTCCCGTTCCGCGGCCAGAACCCCAAGCCGTTTCATGCGTTCCCAGAGATTCTTGCGGCTGATACCCAAAGCCTCCGCAGTCAACGCGATCCGGCCCTCGTTTTCCGCGAGTGTCTTTTCGATATAGCTGCGTTCGCAGGCGCGCAGGTAGCCATAGAGATCGCCGCCACCGAAGCCATCGACCCGAACCGGCCAGGAAACCGCCTCGTCGAAAAGGGCCTCCAGCACCAGTTGGTCCCCGGCGCTGAGCACACAGGCGCGCTCGATCGCATTTTTCAACTCGCGTACGTTCCCCGGCCAGTCGTGGGTTAGCAACGCTTGCTCCACCTGAGTGGACAGCCGTTTGATCGGTTCTCTTCCACGATGACCCGCCTCGGTCAGGAACCGATGGGCCAGCCAGGGTATGTCCTCGCGGCGCTCGCGCAACGGTGGAATGCGCAGGTGGATGACATGGATGCGGTAGAACAGGTCCTCGCGAAAGCGACCCGCCTGCACCTCGGCACGCAGATCACGATGCGTCGCACAGATCAGGCGAAAGTCGACCGCCTGGCTGGCAGTGCCGCCGACCCGGGTCACCGCCCTATCCTCGAGTACACGCAGCAGCTTGACCTGCATCGCCTGGGGCATGTCACCGATCTCGTCCAGAAACAGGGTGCCACCATGGGCCTGCTCGAATACCCCGCGACGCCGCTGCAAGGCGCCCGTGAATGCACCCTTCTCGTGACCGAAGAGTTCCGCCTCGAGCAGGCTTTCAGTCAGTCCGCCGCAGTTCACAACACCGGGGTCGGACCAAGCCAACCCATTGATCATGCACGACAACGCTCGCGTTTTTCAGGCCACTGAAGGCCTTAAACGCCCATTTTTCGGGCCAAAAATAGCCGGATAAACGTGGCTCCCCCGACGCGGAACGGGACGACGGGGGTGAATCCTTGAGCTCGGAGCATCAACCCGCGACCCCCGCGCCCGCTTATGGAGTGCGGGAGCTTGCTACCGCTATTCGGTGATCATCGCCTCGCCGAGGTCGCTCTTGCCCTCCTTAATGACGCTGTCTACCGCACTCCGCGCCCGTGCGTGCCGTCACCCGCCCGAAGCCACCCCGGAAACGTTTTCACCACCGCACTTTTGCAGGGCGTTTGCGCAATCCTCGCATCCACGGCATGGTTGATCGGCGACTCTTCGGAAGAATGCGGGAGACTTTTCACAGATTCGGGGGGATCTTTGCCTGTGAAGAACGCGATAGCGCGCCTACGGCTGGCGGCATTCGTCGTGGTGCTGGGACTACTCGGAGCGGTCTGGGCCGTGGGTGCGTCGGCCGAGGAAACGCCCTCGCCCGCCGAGCTCGAGGCGCTGATCGCCTCGCTTGAGGACGAGCAGGCACGCAGCGAGATCATCCGCAAGTTGCGCATCCTGGCGGAGGTCCACGCGCCGGAGCCAGTGCCGGACATCCAGACGGCCACCGGCCATCTCATGCAATCGCTTTCCGATGGGCTCGCCGTGTTCGGCACGGGACTCACCCACATCGCGCGCTCCCTCGAACACCTGCCGGAGGCCTACGAATGGCTGGGCTACGCGGCGACGGATCCCGAAGAACGTGCACGCTGGCTCAGCATCCTGCTCTGGCTTGCGGTGGTAATGGCCTCTGCCTATGCGGTCGCGCGGATCGCGACACGGCTGCTGGCGCCCCCCCGCCACAAGATCGTTGCCGCCGTCCGCGATGGCTGGCCGCGACGGCTGATTGGCGCCGTGTTTCTGTTCCTGGTCGACCTCCTTCCGATCGTCGCCTTCGCCGCGGCCGGTTATGCCGTGCTGGCGGTGGCGGCTCCTCCAGAGCAGACCCGCCTGGTCGCCCTCGCCTGGCTCAACGCTTCCATCATCGTGCGCCTGGTGATGACACTCGGCGGCCGGCTGCTCGCCGAGCACGAGCCCGCGCTGCGCCTGATCCCGTCCAGCGACGAGACAGCGCACTACACCATGATCTGGTTGCGTAGATTGGCCTCCACGGCGATCTACGGCTTTTTCGCTTTGCAGGCAGCGTTGCTGCTTGGTCTCGGCGCGGCGACCTACACGACTCTGCTGCACATACTCGGGCTCGTCGTGACTCTCATGGCGCTGATCCTGATCCTGCAGAACCGCCGCCCTGTCGCCGAACGCATCCGTGGCCGCGAGGGGGAGGGCGAATCACCGGGGCGCGCCGCGCTTGCCCTGTTCCGGCGCCGGCTTGCACAGTCCTGGCATCTGCTGGCGGGTGCCTACCTGATCCTGCTGTTCGCCGTGTGGGCGCTGGACTGGCGCCTTGGCTTCGTGTTCGTCCTGCGCGCCACCGTACTGACCATCGCCGCACTGGTGGTGGCAAGGATTGCGCTGCACCTGGTCGATCGCCTGTTCGCGCGCTGGCTCAGCATCAACGCCGAACTGCGACGCACCCACCCGCAGCTCGAGGCGCGGGTGAACCACTACTTTCCCTTGCTGCAGGGCGCGGCACACTGGCTGATCTACATCCTGGCCGGACTTGCGATCCTGCATGCGTGGGGGATCGAGGCTCTGGCGTGGCTCGCCAGCGAACCGGGGCAGGTCCTCGGCGGCACGGCGGCGCGCATCCTCGGCGTGCTGATCGTGGCGGTGATCGTGTGGGAGGTCACCGCCTCCTTCATCGAACGCTATCTCGCCGGGGCCGACGTCCGTGGTGGCCCCAAGGTCCGCAGTGCGCGTGCCAAGACGTTGCTCACCGTCGCGCGCAACGCGCTGCTGGTAGTGCTGGTCGTCATGTCCACGCTCGTCATCCTCTCCGAACTCGGGATCAACATCGCGCCCCTGCTCGCAGGCGCCGGCGTGCTCGGATTGGCCATCGGTTTCGGAGCCCAGCGCCTGGTACAGGACGTCATCACCGGCGTGTTCATCCTCATGCAGGACCTCATGGCCGTGGGCGACGTGGTCAAGCTCGGCGACCGGGCGGGCCTGGTCGAGGCCATCTCGATCCGCACTGTACGGCTACGCGACCTGAGTGGCACCGTTCACACCATCCCCTTCAGCGCCATCGATACCGTCAGCAACCTGACCCGCGACTTCTCGTTCTACGTCTTCGACCTTGGCGTGGCCTATCGCGAGGATGTCGACGAGGTCATGGAGGTCATCCGCCAAGTCGGGGAGGAGCTGCGATCCGACCCGGAGATCGGCCCGGTGATCCTCGAACCGCTGGAGATCTTCGGCGTTGACGCGTTCGGCGACAGCGCGGTGGTCATCAAAGGCCGTATCAAGACCCAACCCATCAAGCAGTGGATGGTGGGACGCGCCTTCAACCACCGGATCAAGAAGCGCTTCGACGAACTCGGCATCGAGATCCCGTTCCCGCACCATACCGTCTATTTTGGCCAGGATAAGGACGGCACGGCGCCGCCCCTCCAGGTCAACCCCGGGATCGCCGTCCACGGCGCCCCGACCGATGTTCTGTCGCCGCAACAGGAAACTGACCCGAAGTCCGCATGATCCCAACCCGCAGCGCGGGTTTTTCCGGAACCCGTTTGCAGCGCCCCGGTCCACCAAGTGGGACCAGGAAGGAGGAATTCGAATGAGTCAGACGATACTGATGGTCGTCACCAGTCATGACGAGATTGCCCCGGGGCACGCGACGGGCCTCTGGTTCGAGGAATTCGCGATTCCCTACGCGCGCTTCCGTGAAGCTGGGTTTGAGATCAAGGTCGCGAGTCCGAAAGGCGGCCCAACGCCCCTCGATCCAAAGAGCCTGGACATCGATCCGTCCTTCCCCACCGTTGCTGCGCAACAGGCCCTGAGTGACACGATCCCCCTCGACGAGAACGTCCGTCACGAGCCGTATTCCGCGATCTTCTTTCCCGGTGGACATGGAACCATGTTCGATCTCCCCGAGAACCCGCATGTGCAGCGGCTGGTGACCGAGTTCATTGAGCATGAAAAGGTCCTCGGTGCGGTCTGCCATGGGCCAGCGTGCCTGGTCGGCGCCATGCTGCAGGACGGCACGCCGGTGGCCAAGGGGCGCAGGATCGCCGCCTTCAGCAATGCCGAGGAACGCGCGGTGGACCTGGTGGACGCCATGCCCTTCCTGCTTGAGGATCGCCTGCGCGAGCTCGGGGGTGAGGTCGATACCGCGGAGGACTGGATCGATCATGTGGTCATCGACGGCATGCTGGTGACCGGCCAGAACCCGCAATCCAGTGGCAGTGTGGCAGAGGCGATGGTTCGTCTGTTACGGCATGGCGACACCTGAGCCGATCACCGGCGCGGGGCCGCCGAATCCGATTCCGAGGCCGGCCCGGGTACCCCCCTGATCCTTCACCAGCCGGCGTGGTCCAATCGTTATCGATCACCCGTGGATGTGCAGGGATGCGCCGGAGAGCCTTCCTCATGCGCCACCCCGCCGTTCTCCTGTTGGTTCTTGCCGTGATGAC
>SLNI01000069.1 GCA_007133115.1 Thioalkalivibrio sp.
CGGACCGACCCGGAATCCGTACCCGCCGCCTGGGCGGACTATTTCGAGGCGATCGAACGCACCCCGCAATCGCGCTCGGGCACCGCCGACCGCGATTGCGGCAATGCGCACGACCTGGAGCTGGAAAGGCGGCAGGTACGGGTGCTGCAGTACATCAACGCCCACCGCTTTCTGGGACATTTCGCCGCAAAACTGGACCCGCTGGGCCGCGCCACCCCCGAGCCGCCCCCGGAACTGACCCGTGCCTACCACAGCCTGGAGGACGTCGATCCGGACCAGGCCTTCGACCCCGGATCCCTGCACGCGCCGAACCCTGCGCGACTGGACGAGATCGAGTCGATCCTGAAAGACACCTACTGCGCCAGCATCGGCGTGGAATACATGCATCTCAGCTCGACAGCGGAAAAACGCTGGCTGCAGCAGCGACTCGAATCCGCCCGCGGCGAGTTCGATTTCGACCCCGCCACCCGCGAGGCGATCCTCGAACGGCTCACCGCAGCCGAAGGCCTGGAGCGCTACCTGCATCATCGCTACGTCGGCCAGAAACGGTTTTCGCTCGAGGGCGCCGAGAGCCTGATTCCCCTGCTCAATGCGCTGGTGCACCGCGGCGGCGCTCGGGGGATCCGCGAGATCGTGGTCGGCATGGCTCACCGTGGGCGGCTGAACGTGCTGGTGAACATCTTCGGCAAGTCACCCCGGGAACTGGCCGACGAGTTCGAGGGTCGCTCGACCCGAAACCGTGGTACCGGGGACGTGAAATACCATCTGGGCTACTCCACCGGCATCCAGACCTCCGGCGGACCCGTACACCTGGCGCTCGCCTTCAATCCATCTCACCTGGAAATCGTCACCCCTGTGGTCGAGGGTTCGGTGCGGGCGCGCCAGGTGCGCCTGCGCGACAAGGCCGGCCAGCGCGTCATGCCGGTGGTGATTCACGGTGATGCGTCCTTCGCGGGGCAGGGCGTGGTGATGGAAACCCTGAACATGTCCCAGACCCGCGGGTTTTCCACGAAAGGCACGGTGCACGTGGTGGTGAACAACCAGATCGGCTTCACCACCAGTACGCTCAAGGACGCCCGCTCCTCGCATTACGCCACCGACGTGGCCAAGATGGTCAATGCGCCGATCGTGCATGTGAACGGGGATGATCCGGAAGCGGTGGTCTTCGTGACCCAGGTGGCGCTCGACTACCGCATGCGCTTCGCCAAGGACGTGGTGATCGATCTGGTGTGCTACCGGCGTCAGGGCCACAACGAAGCCGACGAGCCGGCCGCGACCCAGCCGATGATGTACCGGATCATTCGCGAGCTCCCGACCACGCGCGAGCTCTATGCCCGGCGGCTGCAGGATGCGGGCGTCATCGAACCGGATACCGCGGAGCGGCTGCAGACCCGTTACCGCGAGTCCCTGGACACGGGTGAATCACTGGTGCCCGGGCGCATTGCGGCGAGTGAAACCGAGTCGCATGAACCGACGGACTGGGGTCCGTTCGTGAACCAGGCATGGGATCAGGACATCGCCACCGGTGCCCCCAGTGACCATCTGGCCGCGCTGCTGTCGCGCCTGAACCAGCTGCCAGAGGCGTTTACCTTGCATCCGCGCGTGCGGCGCATCCTCGATGCGCGCCTGGCCATGGCCGCGGGCGAACAGTCACTGGACTGGGGCACCGCCGAAACCCTGGCGTACGCCACCCTCATCGAAGACGGGTACCGGATCCGCCTGTCCGGCCAGGACTCGGGGCGCGGGACCTTTTTCCATCGCCATGCCGTACTCCACAACTACGACACGGGGGAAGCCTGTGTACCGCTGCGCCGGCTCGACCCGGAGAACCCCCGATTCCTGGTCATCGATTCCCTGCTCTCGGAGGAAGCCGTGCTCGCTTTCGAGTACGGGTACGCGACGGCATCCCCGAACGTCCTGGTGCTCTGGGAGGCGCAGTTCGGCGATTTCGTGAACGGCGCTCAGGTGGTGATCGACCAGTTCATCAGTTCCGGGGAGCAGAAGTGGGGACGCCTCTGTGGCCTGACGCTGCTGTTGCCCCATGGCTACGAAGGACAGGGGCCCGAACATTCCTCGGCGCGCCCGGAACGCTTCCTGCAGCTCTGCGCCGAGGAAAACATGCAGGTCTGCGTACCCACCACCCCGGCACAGATGTTTCACCTCCTGCGCCGTCAGATGCTGCGACCCTACCGCAAGCCTCTGGTCGTGATGACACCCAAGAGCCTGCTTCGGCACAAGCTCGCGGTCAGCGACCTGGATGAATTGGCCGACGGGCATTTTCAGTTGGTGATCGACGATATCGACCGCCCGGAGCCCGACTCGATCCGACGGGTCGTACTGACCGCGGGCCGGATTTTCTACGATCTGCTGGAGGTGCGGCGGGAAGAGGGGCGGGAGGACACCGCGATCCTGAGGTTGGAGCAATGCTACCCCTTCCCCGAAGCCGTCCTGACTTCCCTTCTGGGCCGATACAACCAGGCAACCGAGTTCGTCTGGGTGCAGGACGAACCCGAGAACCAGGGGTATCTCGGTTTCGTGGAACCGCGGCTGAATGCACTTCTGGAGGCCCGCGGCCGTCGTCTGCACGCGGTGGCACGCCCGCCCGCGGCTGCACCCGCAGTGGGGTATCCCGAGGTACACAAGGCCCAGTTGCAGGAACTCCTGCGACGCGGTTTCGGCCCGATCACCGCGCGGGACACCCCCCGACCCACCGCGTAACCGCAAGCGCCAAGGAAGCCTCATGTCAGAAGAACGCACCGCTCTCCGTGTCCCTGAACTGCCCGAATCCGTGGCGGATGCCACGGTCGTGGCGTTGCATGGCAAGCCCGGGGACCGCATTCGGCGGGATGAATTGCTGGTGGAACTCGAGACCGACAAGGTGGTGCTCGAGGTGCCGGCACCCTTCGATGGCATCCTCGACGAGTTCACCGTCGAGGAAGGAACGGTGGTCGAGGCGGACGCGATTCTCGGCTACCTGACCGCGGGGTCCGCCGCTGAGGCTCAGGATGATGCCAGCGAAGAAATCCCGGTCCGTCCAGCCAGAGCGGAGACGCCAGCCGCTCGGTCCAGCCCCCCCTCGCACGAACCGGCGGCGGATGCACCGCCCACACCCAGCCCTGCGGTACGTCGACTGCTCGGAGAGCACGACCTGCGGGCCGAAGACATCGAAGGCACCGGTCAGGATGGGCGCCTGATCAAGCAGGACGTGGAACGCTTCCTCGCAGCGCGCGCGAACACCGACAAGGCCCCCGACCCCGCTCCAGCGCAGACCGGACACAAGCCCGAACGGGAACCGGAATCCCGTGACGCCGCCCGGTCCGGAGCACGCGAAGAGGAACGCGTTCCAATGACCCGCCTGCGCACGCGGATTGCCGAGCGGTTGCTCGAGGCGAAGCAGACCACCGCGATGCTCACCACCTTCAATGAGGTCGATCTTTCGGAAGTGATGGCGCTGAGAGCCCGCCACAAGGATGCGTTCGAAAAGCGCCATGGCGTGCGCCTCGGCTTCATGAGTTTCTTCGTCAACGCCTGTACCCACGCGCTGCGGCGTTTCCCCGTGGTGAACGCGGCCCTCGACGGCCACGAGATCGTCTACCACCACTACAGCGACATCGGGATTGCCGTGTCTTCGCCGCGGGGTCTCGTCGTGCCGGTGCTGCGCGACGCCGGGCAGCGCTCGCTGGCCGAGATCGAGAAGACCATCCGCGACTTCGCGGAGCGCGCGCGCGACAACCGTCTGGAACTCGATGACCTTCGCGGCGGCACCTTCACCATCACCAACGGCGGCGTCTTCGGTTCCCTGCTGTCGACACCGATCCTGAACCCGCCCCAGGGCGCGATCCTCGGTATGCACGCCATTCAGGATCGGCCGGTGGCGCGCGGGGGCGAAGTGGTGATCCGTCCGATGATGTATTTGGCCCTCTCCTATGACCACCGCCTCATCGACGGGGCCGATGCCGTGCGCTTCCTGGTCACGGTCAAGGAGTCCCTGGAGGATCCGGGAAGACTGCTGCTCGACCTCTGAGGTCCCGACCCGGGGAATAAGCCACCCGCGATTGCACGTCTGATAGACTGACCCACGCCCGAACGAACAACCCCCTGGAGGAAACCCAATGAAGAAAATGCTCGTGTCGCTCCTGCTCGCCCTGGGCCTGATGGCCACTGCACAGACGTCCGCGATGGAAATGGACAAGGAAATGATGCAGCAGATGGTTCAGCACAGTATCCAGAAATGGAAGATCGACGACGGCGTCTCGGTTCAGGACGCTGTGGAATCGATGCAGCTGCGCGCGAATCTCCTGAACTTCATGATGGTCGCGGACCTTCCGCTGTCCGAACAGGTCAAGGCGATGGGCGAGGAAGACGTGCCCTACATGCGCATCCTGGCCTTCTGCGATGCAATGATCGCGAACGAGATGGTTAAATTCGACATCATTTTCTCCGGCTTCCTGCCCTGCCGCATCGCGGTCGTGGAAGACGAGAACGGCGATGGCTGGATCACCACGATGAACATGGACATGATGCTGCACGCGGTAGAGCTGACCCCCGAGCTGGAGCCGCTGGCCACGCGTGTGCGCGACGTGATCTACGAGATCGTCGACGCGGGCCGCACCGGCGATTTCTGAGCCCGGAAAGTTCGACTCGGATGATCGGGGCGACCCTTGCGGGTCGCCCTTTTTTACGTGAAAAACCAGCCACGGAAGAACACGGAA
>SLNI01000269.1 GCA_007133115.1 Thioalkalivibrio sp.
AGCACCCGCGAAGCGCCCGCGAGCGCGCCCTGCGCCCGCAACCAGAGGAGCTTGGCGGCCGAAGAAGTGGCGCCGTGCGCGGCACTGTCGCGAGGGGCGATCGCTTCCAGACGCGCCGCTTCGCGCAGGGCCCGAGCATCGTCGTACATCAACGCCGGAGCGACGGGCATTCCCGCGGCATCGAGCAGCAGCAGAGAGCCCGAGGTGCCGTCCACCGCGAGGGCGACGGGCTCGCGGGGGAGCTGTTCGGATACCGCCCGCAACAGGCTGCGCACGGCTTCCAGCCAGGTCTGCGGGCTGCGCTCGCGGCCCTCGGGCCAGGGGCGCCGCAGTTGCAGTGCGCAGGCGCCATCCGCATCCAGAACGATCAGGCGCAGCCCCGAGGTTCCGAGGTCGATTCCGACGAAGCGGCGGAACATGGGCGGATTGGCTGTGGCGGCGCCGATCTCAGTCGCGCATGGGCGGGGGCAGATCGACCCGAGGCGCCGGTGTCCAGCCGTCGGCGCGGTGTTCGGCCACGACCTGGGTGTAGATGCCCCCGCGCACGTTGAAATCGGCCGTCAGGCGCATGAAGCGCGGGTTCACCGCGGCGACCAGATCGCCGAGGATCCGGTTGGTCACGGCCTCGTGGTAGGCCCCTTCATTGCGATAGGACCAGATGTAGTTCTTCAGGGATTTCAGTTCCACACACGTCCCGTCGGGAACGTATTGCAGGTGCAGTTCCGCAAAATCGGGTTGGCCGGTAGCCGGGCAGAGGCAGCTGAATTCAGGGATTCGGATGTGAATCGTGAAGTCGCGGTCCGGTTGCGGGTTGGGGAAGGTGTCCAGGATCTTGCTGGGCTGACTGGGCATCGAGGCGTCCTTGTGCGGAAGTGTTTTCGGGCCATGGTCCGAACCATGTAAGATTCTACCCTTTGCGCCCACCGGACCCCACCCACCCGTGCGACTTTCCCGCATCAAACTGGCCGGATTCAAATCCTTCGTCGATCCGACGACCCTGGTGTTGCCGGGGAATCGGGTCGGGATCGTGGGCCCGAACGGCTGCGGCAAGTCCAACACCATCGATGCGGTGCGCTGGGTGATGGGTGAATCCTCGGCCAAGCACCTGCGCGGCGACTCCAGCGAGGACGTGATCTTCAATGGTTCCTCCACCCGCAAGCCCGTCGGGCAGGCCAGCATCGAGCTGTTTTTCGACAACAGCGAGGGCCGCCTTGGCGGCGAATACAGTGGTTTCGCGGAAATCTCCGTGCGCCGGGCGCTGACCCGGGATGGCCAGTCGAAGTACTACCTGAATGGCCAGCGCGCGCGTCGGCGCGACGTGACCGACCTCTTTCTCGGGACGGGTCTCGGGCCACGCAGCTACGCAATCATCGAACAGGGCATGATCTCCCGCCTGATCGAGGCACGCCCGGAAGAACTGCGCGTCTACCTCGAAGAAGCGGCGGGCATCTCGAAGTACAAGGAGCGGCGGCGCGAGACCGAGACCCGGATCCGCCACACGCGGGAAAACCTCGAGCGCCTGGACGATGTGCGCGAAGAAGTGGATCGCCAGGCCGCGAAACTGACCCGGCAGGCCGAAACCGCCGAGCGCTACCAGGAACTGGCGGCGTTGCGTCGCCAGCGACGTGCCGAGTTGCTGCTCCTGCGACTGGGCGAACTCGATTCGCGTGCCGAGGCCGAACGCCGGCAGCTGGCCGACGCGGAAACCGCCCTGGCCGAGGTACAGGCGCAAGCCCAGCACCAGGAAACGGAAACCGAAATGCTGCGCGCGCAGCGCGTGGATCTCGAACAGGAGCTGCAGAAGGTCCAGGCGGACTTCTACGAGATCTCCGGCAGCGTCTCGCGGCTTGAACAATCGATCCGGCACGCGGAAGCGGAGTTGGAGCGCGAGTCCCGCGAGCAGACGCAGTTGGAAGCACACATGCGCGAATCCGAACGGGCGGCCGCGGAGGCCGCGGGACGGGTCCAGACGGTACAGGAGGCGATCGCTGCTCACGAGGAAGGGAGTGCGGCCGCTGCGAACGCGCTGGAACGCTCGGAGTGCCAACTCGAGGCCGCGGAGCAGGAGCTGAACGCCGCGCGCGAGGCGCATTCGGCTTGGCAACAAGCGCTGGCGGAACCGCAGCAGAACGCGCAGTTGGCGCGAACCCGGATGGATCACGCCGATCAGCTGCTGCAGCAGTCGCGACAGCGTCACGAACGCTTGCTCGAGGAACAGGACCGGTTGCCGCCCGAGCATGGGGACACGGAAACCACCCAGGCCGAGCAGGAACTGGGCATGGCGGTGCGGGGGCAGGAGCAGTTGCAGGAAAGGCGCAGCACGCTCCAGGCTGAACTGACACAGCTCCGCCACGAAGCGCATGAGGAGCAGGAAGCCGCACACGCGGCCGAGCGCAAGGCGCGGGAGATCGCCGGGCGGCTGGCTTCGCTGAAGATTCTTCCCGGACTGGACCAGGACCGGGAGCGGGCGCAGTTCGAGACCTGGGCGCGCGCACGGGGCATCGATCCGGCCCGGCGCGTGGCGGCACAGATCGAGGTCGAGCAGGGTTGGGAGGCCGCGGTCGAAGTCGTGCTCGGGACCTGGTTCGAGGCCGTGATGATGCCGCTCTCGGAAGTACCCGAAGATCTTCCGGGCGCGGGGTTCCGCGCGCTGGATCCCGACGCCGGAGGGCAGGCATTCAGTCCGGATTCGCTGGCTTCGCGAGTGAGCGGGCCGGATGCGCTGCGCGAGCACCTGGCGCGGGTCTACTGCGCGGATTCACGGGACGCCGCCAAGGCGCGTCTGCGGACCTGCGGCCGGGGCGAGAGCGTGGTGACGCAGGACGGTAGCTGGCTCGGACCGGGTTGGCTCTGTCACCGCACCGTGGACCGGCAGGTGGAGGGTGTGGTCGAGCGGCTGCGGCTCGAACGCGCACTGGAGCAGGAGGCGGCCGACTTGCGACGGCGCGGTGAAGAACACGCCACGTCGATCGCGGCCCGACGCGAGCGTGTCGGGCATCTGGAAACCGAACTCGATGCACTCGAATCGGCGCTGCGTGAGAGCCAGCGCGAAGTCGCCCGCCTCGACGGGCAGGTCCAGCGCCTGCGCGAACGGTGCCGCCAGGCTGAGGAGCAGCGCCGCCGCCTGGCCCGGGAGATCGCCGAGCTGGAGGAACAGATGGCGCGGGCGGAAGTTCAGCGCGATGCGGCGCTGTCCGAACGCAATACCTCGCTGGCGAGGTTCGAGGAACTGAACCGGGACAGCTCGACGCTCGAGGCGCGCGGTCGGTCGGCACGGGAGCGGCAGGAAGCCGCCCGGATGGAAGTCCAGAAAGCCCGTGAAAATGCGTCCGCCGCTCGCCTGGCATTACAGGAAGTGCGGCACCGGGTCGCGATCGAGCAAGGCCACCTGGACCGGCTGGAACAGCAGGGCATACAGGACCGGGAACGCCTGGCGCAGCTGGAGACAGCCCGGGCCGGGCGGCTTGCGCCCCTGGACGGCTGGCGGCGGGAGCTGCAGGCGCAGCTGGCGAGCCGACAGAATGCGGATGCGGCCCTGGCCGCTTCCCGCAATGCGGTGGACGCCTGTGATTCGGCCCTGCGCGCGCTGGGTGGGCAATTGAGGGAAGTGCACGAAAAGGTGGAGCAAAGACGTTCCCATTGCGAGGAGCGGCGGCTGCACCTGCGCGAGCTGGGGGTTCAGGAAGAGCAGCTGGCGGCACAGTTTCGGGAAACGGAATTCGCTCCGGCCGCGCTTGCCGACGCGCTTCCCGAGGACGCCTCGATGGCGGGCTGGGAGCAGGAGATCGCGGGGCTGGACCGGCGTATCGAGCGATTGGGGCCGATCAACCTCGCGGCGATCGACGAGGCTCGCGGCCTCGTTGAGCGCAGCCGCTACCTCAAGGAACAGCACGAGGATCTGGTCACGGCACTGGAAACGCTGGAACAGGCGATGCACAGGATCGACAAGGAGACCCGTGCGCTGTTCCGGAATACCTACGACCGGGTGAACGAAGGGTTGGGACACAAGTTCCGACGGTTGTTCGGCGGTGGCGAGGCGCGTTTGGAACTCACCGGTGACGACCTGCTGGACACGGGGGTCGCGATCATGGCGCGCCCGCCCGGGAAGCGGCTTTCGACGATTCACCTGATGTCCGGTGGGGAGAAGGCGCTCACCGCCGCGGCACTGGTGTTCGCAATCTTCGAGTTGAATCCGGCACCATTCTGTATGCTGGACGAAGTGGACGCACCGCTGGATGAAGCGAACGTGGGCCGGTTCTGCGCGCTGCTCGAGGAGATGGCGGAGCGGATCCAGTTCATCTTCATTACGCACAACAAGACGACTATGGCCATGGCCGAGCAGTTGATCGGGGTCACCATGCACGAACCCGGCGTCTCCCGCCTGGTCAGCGTGGATATCGACGCCGCGGTCGAACTGGCCGAAGCCTGAACGAACGAGGGGGGCTGTTTGTGGATTGGCTGCGGATCAGTCTGTTACTTCTGGGAATCGTTCTGGTGGCCGGGATCTGGGTCGCCCATCGCGTGCGTACCCGCGCCCGGCGCCAGGCCTGGGAGGCCGAGCCCGAGAATTGGGACGAAAATGACGTGCATATTCGGGCTCACCGGGACGAAGACCGAGTCGAGCCCGGCATGGGGGTGTCCGGCGAGAGCCTGAGCCCCCTGGACCTGGACGACGACGTGTCGCCGGTGCGGCGGGTGCCACGGGACGGTG
>SLNI01000139.1 GCA_007133115.1 Thioalkalivibrio sp.
CCGCAGAATCTGCGCCTGCGCCGAGGCATCGCGGATCTGGAGCGCGCGGCACGGCACCCGCATTTTCCGCTGCTGTTCGACCCGCAGACGGCGGGCGGGCTGCTCGCCGGCGTGCCCGGGGATCAGGCCTCGGCCTGTATCGAGGCGCTGCGTCACGCGGGCTACCCGCACGCTGCCATCATCGGTCGGGTGGAGCCCCGCGGCGAGAACCTGGAGCCGGTGACGCTGGCGCTTTAGGCAGCGAGCGGGTCAGGTACCGGCGCGCCGGTCCGGCCCGAGGGCGCTGCTCAGGTCATGGATCCGCGTGCGCAGTTCCGCCAGGCTCTCGCGCACCCCGTCCGCAGCGGTGTCGCTACAGGCCTGCAACCGCTCCTCGAGACGGGCCGCGGCCTGGCCGATGGCGTTCGCACCCAGGGTAGCGGCGGCACCCTTGATACCGTGTGCCAGCCGGCGCGCATCGTCCGCATCCCCGGCCTCGATGGCCGCCTCGAGTCCGGTGCATTCCCCGTCTTCGGTCGCGACGAGGTCATGCAACAGACCGATGTAGAAGTCCCTGTTACCCCCGAGCACCGCGAGCGCTTTGGCGGTGTTCAGCCCACCGGGTACAGCTGCGCTGATCCTGGCGAGATAATCCGTCGGGGACTCATCGGAGGGGGCGTCGAATTCCACATCCGGCCGTTCGTCCAGAGGTGGGCTTGCAGCCACGGGCGCCGGCAACGGGGCCGACACCGCGGACGCCTCCAGCCAGCGCAGCACGGTCGCGTACAGATCGGGAGGGTCGACCGGCTTGGCCACGAAATCGTTCATCCCGGCCTCGGTACAGGCCCGACGATCCTCCTCGAACGCATTGGCCGTCATCGCCAGGATCGGGAGATTTGCGTGCTCGGGCAGCGAGCGGATCCGGCGGGTGGCCTCCAGCCCGTCCATGTTGGGCATCTGGACGTCCATCAGCACGAGATCGTAGCGGCCGTCCTCGACTCTTGCCAACGCCTCGCGCCCGTCGGCTGCGTGGTCCACCGACAAGCCGGCCCCGTGCAACAACTCCATCGCAACTTCACGATTGATCGGATTGTCCTCGGCCAGCAGGATCCGTGCGGCTCCGAACCGTGCGCGCAATTCCGCCTCCGCATCCTCAGCAGAGGCTTGCCGCGGCTCCGGCATGAGCCCGTGCCCACGCTGCAACCGCAGCCGGAACCAGAAGCGGCTGCCTCGGCCGGGCTCGCTCTCCGCGCCCACCTCGCCGCCCATCATCTCGACAATCCGACTGACGATGGGCAAACCCAGGCCGGTGCCACCGTGGGTCCGCGCGGTCGAGCTATCCAGCTGCGCGAAGGGTTCCGTGAACAGGCGTTGGATCTGATCCGGAGGAATTCCAGACCCGGTGTCCCGTACCTCGAAACGGATATCGAGACCTGCGTCGCTCTCACCCTCCAGCGTTGCCGCCAAGGTCACCGACCCGGTGTCGGTGAACTTCACCGCATTCCCGGCATAGTTCAACAGCGCCTGGCGCAGTCGGGTCGGATCCCCGCGCAACCACAACGGGACGGCATCCGGCTCGACCTGGATGGTCAGGCCCTTGGCCCGTGCGGGTTCAGCGATGATCGACGCGATATGATCGAGGATGGCCGAGAGGTGGAAATCCAGTTCTTCCAGCTGCAGCCGGCCGGCCTCGATCTTGGAGAGATCCAGAATGTCGTTGATGATCGACAGCAGGTGATGCCCCGCGCTGTCGATCCGGTTCAGCCTGCCCGCTTGCTCGGGGGGTACGCCGTCCCGGCTCATCAGGTGGGTCAGCCCGATGATGGCGTTCAGCGGGGTGCGGATCTCGTGGCTCATGTTGGCCAGAAACGCGCTCTTGGCTTCGTTGGCCACCTCAGCCTGCCGGCGTGCCTCGCTGAGTTCCGCGGTGCGCTGCTCAACGAGTTCTTCGAGGTGGTGTCGGTGCTGATCGAGTTCCAGAGCCGCCCGCTTCTTCGCGGTGATGTCCTCCTTCACCGCGACATAGTGGCTGATGCTTCCATCCGTCTGCCGCAGCGGCCCCACGATGGCGAATTCCACGTACTCGCTGCCGTCCTTGCGACGATTCGCAAACTCCCCCTTCCAGACCTCGCCGCGGGTCACGGTTTCCCAGAGGGCGTCGTAGGTCGGCTCCGGCGTCTTTCCCGAGTGCAGGATCCGCGGGTTCTGCCCCAGCACTTCCTCGCGCGCGTAACCGGTGACCTCCTCGAACGCTCGGTTCACGTACTCGATCTCGGCATCCCGGTTGGTGATCACGATGCTGTTGGGGCTCTGCTCGACGGCCTGCGCGAGCTTCAGCTGCTGCTCCTCCGCCTGCCTGCGACGGGTCACGTCCATGGCTACCCCGTCCCAGATCATGCGGCCATTGCCACCCTCACGCGGACGGGAATGGACGTGCAGCCAGCGGACTTCGCCATTTGCATGCCGAAAGGCCACTTCTTCGCTGAAGTCCTCGCGCGAGGCCATGCCCACCCGCAGGGCTTCCAGCCATTTCTCCTTTTGTTCGGGAAGCACCTGGTCCTCGACCAGGCTCGCGTCCTTGAGGGCTAGCGCGACCGGTATGCCGTGGACCGCCTCGAAATTCGCACTCAGAAACAGAAAGCGAGGGCGTTCGTTCTCGGCGGTGATCTGGTACACGTAACTTTCGGGCAGGTTGTCGCTGATGGCGCGAATGCGCGCCTCGTTCTCGCGCAGAGCCTGGCGCTCGGTGTCGGCCAATTCGAGCAGGTGGCGTTGTCGGGACAGGTACAGAGCCACGGCAAAGGCGAAGAAGAACAGGATCCCCGCCAGGACCACCCACGCGATGCGCTCGACGGCACGCAGGATGCGCTCGTTTTCGTCCTGCTTGGCCATCAGGTACCAATCGGTACCCGCGATCCTGCGCCCCGCACCGGAAACCCGAACGCCCCGATAATCCTGCCCCACCAGCCAAGGAGACAGGCCATCGGGTCCGGTTGCCACCATCTGCGCCGCCACCTGGCCGGAATCGGAGAGGTCCTGCTGCGCCGGCACCCGCCCGGATGCGCGCGGCAAAGACATCGGATACACGATCCGGTCCCCATCCGCACGGAGCAGCAGCACTTCGCCACTGCGGCTCGCCCAGGGCCAGTCGCGCAGCTGGGCCGAAAAATAGTCGGCTTCGCTGGTGTGCAGCAGGACGATGGGACGCGGCATATCCTGGACGGGCAGCGTGGCGAGGAAGTCGAGGTGCATTACACCCGATTCATCGAGATACGGCTGTACGAACCCGGCCTCTCCCGATCGCGCGATCTCCAGCACCTCGGCGCGACGGGTTTCCGGGAGGTCGGCCCCATGGGTTTCATCCTCGCTGGACCACAGCAACCGAGCCTGCGGATCCAGCAGCATCACGCTGGAGAAGCGGCCTGCGGAGGCAAACTGGGTCAGGCGCAGACGCAGTTGATCCCGGGCTTCCAGATCGCCCTCCAGTTGCCAGCGGCGATACATCTCGGCCTGTGGAAAACTGTTCAGGTGCAGGGCCGCACTCGATGTCCGTTCGCGAATCCACGCCTCCAGTTGCTGCGCCTTCAACTCGACGATGCCGTAGACGCTCGAACGATGGGCTTTTACATCCTGCGCATACAGAAACACGGCGGTCAGAACCGTCATGGCCGCGACGACCAGCCCGATCAGCGTCAGCGGCAGCCAAACGGCGCGCCAGGCCGGCCGGATCGCGGAAAGTCCCGAGACACTGCGGCGTCGGCGCGCCAGCAGCAGGAACAGCAGCAATGCGGTAATGGCCACGAACAGCCAGCCCTTGAGGGTGCTGACCAACACCAGGTGATGCCCATTCTCCCCCAGCCAGAATACGAGCAGATGGTCCGAGAGGAGAATCCAGAGCGCGCCGAACGCGCCATAGAGCAATGAAACCCGTAACGCCCACCAGGGATCACGTCCCTGGAGACTGGACACGCGCTGACGCTGGGCGGGCAATGCCACTATGCGCCAGCGAAACTGCAACGGGAGGATCGCCACATATCCGGAAATCATGAAGAGAGTGTTGCCACCGGTCAAGGCAGCACACAGGCGGGGTAAGAGCCTGCGGCAACGCTACTCCATGATGCGGATCACAACGCCGTCCGACACGACCACCTGCCGCAGCCTGCCATTCGTGTAGAACATCTGGAACCCGGATCCGTAGCGCCCGGAGTAGTCCTGAATCCGACTCGGAGTGCCCCAGGCGACCAGCGCGTACTCCCACGGCGACCCGACGCGAAAATAGCCGTTCAGAATCGCGTCGGCCTGCCGCGCCTGGATCCCCATCCCCTGCATCAGCGCGGGCTTGTTGCGCTCGCGCCAGCCGAGAACCCTCAGATACCACTCCCGGACGTGGGCCGGCCCGAAACGTTTCTCCATGGCCGGGGAAAACACGGGCTGAGTGCGCACTGCCCTTTGATCGGGACGAGCGTCACGCGAGGATGGGGTCGAAGTGAGCCTCTGCAGGAATGCCTGGGCGTGCGCGAACTGTTCGACGGCGTTCTCGGGGCGAACCGGGTCATCGAGTTGACCCCAGATCCGTTCGAAGATCTCGAGTTCGAGTTCGTTGACGCGCTCGAAAAGGCGCGGATTCGGGGCCACCGTCGCCGCGGACAGATCCAGCGGTGCGACGCG
>SLNI01000110.1 GCA_007133115.1 Thioalkalivibrio sp.
TCGCGGTCGGCCGCTTGTACCAGAAGCCGATCAGCAGGTAGGAGACCAGGCCCACCGCCTCCCAGCCGAAGAACAGCTGCAGGAAGTTGTTCGCCATCACCAGCATCAGCATCGAGAAGGTAAACAGCGAGATGTAGGAGAAGAAGCGCTGGTAGCCCGGGTCGTCGGCCATGTAGCCGATGGTGTAGATGTGCACCATCAGCGATACGAAGGTCACGACCAGCATCATCATCGCGGTCAGGTTGTCGACCAGGAAGCCGATCTCGAAGTGCAGGCCGTCGCTGACCATCCAAGTGTAGACGGTCTCGTTGTAGATCGGGGTGCCCCCGAACACGTGGGCGTAGAAAACCACGGCCGACAGCACGAACGATACCGCGACACCGAGGATGGTCACGGTGTGCGCTCCCACGCGACCGATCTGACGCCCGAACAGGCCGGCAGCGATCGCGCCGAGCAGCGGTGCCAGAACGATGATCAGGTAAACCGTATCCATGGCGCCCTACCCCTTCATTGCGTCCAGATCCTGGACGTTGATCGTGCCGCGGTTACGGAACAGGAGAACCAGGATGGCCAGGCCGATCGCAGCCTCTGCGGCCGCGACGGTCAGGATGAAGAACACGAACACCTGGCCCGCGAGATCCTGCAGGAAGAACGAGAACGCGACGAAGTTGATGTTCACTGAAAGCAGCATCAGCTCGATGCACATCAGCAGAACGATCACGTTCTTCCGGTTCAGGAAGATGCCGGCCACGCTGATCGAAAACAGCAGCGCGGCGAGCACCAGGTAGTGCGACAGCGTAATCATCAGTTGGCTCTGATATCCCATTGAGGATCCGGTCGCCCGGATCCTGTCTCCATTGCGGCGGCTACCGTACCGCCATGCCTTTGTCTATTCGCTCCGATCCTTCTCCGATACTTCCGGAGAAGACGGCATTGACACCAGCCGCACGCGGTCCTGGCGACGAACCCGGATCTGCCGGGCTGGATCGATGTATTTCGTGTCCGGCCGCCGACGCATGGTCAGCGCAATGGCGGCAATGATCGCGACCAGCAGAATGACGGCCGCGATTTCGAACGGGTAGACGTACTCGGTGTACAGGATCGCCCCCAGTGCCTCGGTGTTCGCGTAATCGGCACCCGCACGCTCGGGCACGTCCATGACGATGAACCGCGTGATCACCAGCGTGAGCACCGTCGCCATTGCAGCGGCCACCACCAGCCCGGCGGGCAGCAATTCCGCGAAGCCTTCCCGCAGGCGCGCGAGATTGATGTCCAGCATCATCACCACGAACAGGAACAGCACCATGACCGCGCCCACGTATACCAGCACCAGCACGATGGCCAGGAATTCAGCCTCGGCCAGCAGCCAGATGGCCGCGGCGGCAAAGAACGCCAGCACCAGGAACAGGGCTGCATGCACCGGGTTGCGCACGCTGATCATTGCCAGCGCCGCGCCGAGAAGGATGGCGCCGAAGATGTAGAAAAGGATCAGATCAAAGGTCATCGTCATTCCCTGGCTCAGCGGTACACCGCGTCCGCCGAACGGGCGGCCGCGATCTCCTTTTCGAAACGATCCCCGATCGCGAGCAGCTTGTCCTTGTTCATGATCTGTTCGCCCCGGTTTTCGAAATGGTATTCGAAGATGTGGGTTTCGACGATGGAGTCGACCGGACAGGCCTCCTCGCAGAAACCACAGAAGATGCACTTGAACAGATCGATATCGTAGCGCGTGGTACGTCGGGTGCCGTCCGCGCGCTGCTCGGAATCGATGGTGATCGCCAGCGCGGGGCACACGGCCTCGCAGAGTTTGCAGGCGATGCAGCGCTCCTCGCCGTTCGGATACCGCCGTAGCGCATGCAGCCCACGGAAACGGGGCGACATCGGCGTTTTCTCCTCCGGGTACTGCACGGTGATCTTGCGCGCGAACAGGTACCGCCCGGTCAGGCGCAGACCCAGCAGCAACTCCCAGAGCAGGAAAGTCTTGAAGAAGTTTCGGATCGCGGTCATGTCAAACCTCCGCCGATCAGGCGAACCAGGGTCCCACTTTGAGGAAGACCAGCACGCCCAGAACGAACAGCCAGAGAATGGTCACCGGAATCAGCACCTTCCAGCCCAAACGCATGATCTGGTCGTACCGGTAGCGCGGGAACGTGGCCCGGAACCAGAGGAACAGGAACAGGAAGAACGCCGTCTTGAGCAGGAACCAGTGCACACCGGAATCGAGGAACCAGCCCAGCACCGGCCAGGCGAAAACACTCTCGGGCAACAGACCCTCAAACGGCGACAGCCAGCCACCGAAGAAGAGCAACGCGGTCAGGGCCGAGATCAGGATCATGTTCGCGTATTCGGCGAGGAAGAAGACCGCGAAGGCCATGCCCGAATACTCGACGTGGAAACCGGCGACGATTTCCGATTCACCCTCGGCCACATCGAACGGCGCGCGGTTGGTTTCGGCCACACCGGAGATGAAGTAGACCAGGAACAGCGGGAACAGCGGCAGCAGGAACCAGTGGTAGATGCTCCCCTGCTGCGCCAGCACGATCTCGCCCACATTCAGGCTGCCCGCCGCCATGATCACGCCCACCAGGGCGAAACCCATGGCGATTTCGTAGGAAACGATCTGCGCAGCGGATCGCAACGCGCCCAGCAGCGCGTATTTCGAGTTCGACGCCCACCCGGCGATGATGATGCCGTAAACGCCCAGTGAGGTCAGCGCAAGCAGATAGAGCAGGCCGGCGTTGATGTCGGCCAGCACCATCCCGTCGTCGAAAGGAATGACCGCCCAGGCGGCCAGAGCCGGGGCGATCGCGAGCACCGGCGCGCTCAGAAAAAGGAAGCGGTTGGCATTGGTCGGGACAATGACTTCCTTGGTCAGCAGCTTCACCGCGTCGGCGATTGGTTGCAGCCACCCGCGCGGGCCGACACGGTTCGGACCGATGCGCACCTGGATGTAGCCGATCACCTTGCGCTCGGCGTAGGTGGTATACGCGACGGCCAGCATCAGCGGAGCCACGATCAGGGTGATCTTGAACAGGATCTGCATCACCACCGGGAGGCTGTAAAAGCTTTCCATGATCCAATCAAACATGAGTCATTCCTTGTCAGGCCGACGCGAGCGTCACGATGCCGCCCCCGGGTCCAAGCTCCCCCAGCGCGGCAGATCCCGCCACGGTCAAGGCAACGCCCGGCGGCACCGATGCATCCAGCACCAGGGTCAGCTCAGTTTCGCATCCGTCCTGACGCAGGCGAACCCGCTGATTGTCCGCGAGCCTGCCCGCGTCCTGCGGATTCAGCCGAACGGTGTCCAGTCGGCGCCCCTCTGGAGAGGCCTGCAGCGGCCCGGCGCGCCGTACCAGGGGATCGGTGGCATAGAGTCCGCGGACCTGCATGCGCACCAGGCCCTCGACTGCGGGGGGGACCTCGGCATGCGCAAGGCGCAGATCGATGTCGTTGCCGAAATCCATCTCGGGCAGCGCGGCACGCAACTCATCCCGCACCGTGCGCGAGTCCAGATACTCCATCTCACGCACACCGAGCAGGTTTCCCAGCACGCGCCAGACCTTCCAGCCGGGACGCACCTCACCGGGCGCCGAGGCAGCGGCGCTGAAGCTCTGCCATCGGCCCTCGGCGTTCACCAGCGTACCGGAGGTCTCGAACGCGGTGGATACCGGCAACAGCACGTCGGCCACTGCGTCCAGAACCGGGCTGGAGAACGCGGTGAACGCCGCGACGAACCCGGCGTCCGTCAGCGCTTTGCGGGCCAGAATCGGGTCCGCCAGATCGCGCTCGGGATCCAGGCCCGCGAGCAGGAACACGTCGCGACCCTGTTCCAGCTGGACCCGGACATTGGCGCCCGCGGTCTCCGCAGAATGGCCCCCGACACCCCGGAGGGGGACGCAACCCGCCAGCCAGGCGCCCGCGGCATTGGCGCCGGAGGCGAGATAGCCGAGACGGGCACCGGTGGTCCGGGCAATCCATCCCGCCAGTGCCCGTAACGCGGAGAATTCAGGGCTCGCGATCGCATCGCCTCCGAGCAGGAGATGCGCCTGGGGACTTTCGGCCAGCGCGGCCGCAATGCGCGACCGAGCGTCCAGGGTCACGGTGTCCTCGGTGGTCGAGGCGGCAACCAGGTCCGCCAGCATTCGGGGCAGCTTCTTGCCAGACTCCGCCAGCACACCGGCGATTCCAGCCAGGTGCAGCACCTGCGTCCGGGTGTTTCCGGACAACTGCGCGTCGGCAGGATAGGACAGGTCCAGATCATGCGCGTGTATCGTGCTGACCCGGGCGCCCTTGAGCGCCGCCTTGCGCAGACGGTGCGCGAGCATCGGCTGCTCGCGCCTTGGGTCGAAACCGACCAGCAACACCGCGCCGGCCCGTTCGAGTTCCTCGATCGTGCTGCCCAGCCAGGGGAACAGCGGCGACGCGGCGTCATCGCGGAAATCCACCTGCTCCAGCCGGTGATCAATGTCCGCAACGCCCAGGCTGCGCAGCGTCTTCTGGGCCAGATAGAGTTCCTCCAGTGTCAGCGACGGCGACAACAGCGCGCCGACGCGCTCCGGAGCTGCGGAACGAAGCGCATCGGCGCAGCGTTCCAGAGCCTCTTCCCAGGCGGCATCGCGCCAAATGCCATCCACCTTGATGCGCGGCTGGCGCAGGCGGTCGTCGGCATCGAGACCGGCATAGCTGAACCGGTCCCGGTCGGAAATCCAGGTCTCGTTTACAGACTCGTTCTCGCGCGGCACGACGCGAATCACGCGGCCGTTGTGCGTATGGACGAAGAGGTTGGACCCCACGCCGTCATGTGCGGCGACCGTGGGCGACTGCCGATATTCCCAGGCCCGGGCCTGGTAGCGCGACGGCTTCGCGGTCAACGCGCCCACCGGGCACAGGTCGATCACGTTGCCCGAGAGTTCATGGCTCATCGTGTGCTCGACGTAGGTGCCGATACGCAGATGTTCGCCGCGACCGGTGCCGCCGAGCTCGCGCACCCCGGCGATTTCCTCTCCGAAGCGCACACAACGCGTGCAATGGATGCAGCGGGTCATTTCGGTGGCGATGAGCGGGCCGATATCCTTGTCCGGCACCACACGCTTGGCCTCGGTGTAGCGGGAGACACTCTGGCCGTAGCCCATGGCTACGTCCTGCAATTCGCATTCACCACCCTGGTCGCAGATCGGACAATCCAGGGGATGGTTGATCAGCAGGAATTCCATCGTGCCCTGCTGTGCCGCAAGCGCCAGCGGCGAGCGGGTATGGACCTTCATGCCTTCCATCACCGGCGTCGCGCAGGCCGGCAGGGGCTTGGGCGCCTTCTCGACCTCGACCAGACACATGCGGCAATTGGCCGCCACCGACAGCTTCTTGTGATAGCAGAAGCGCGGAATACGGATATCGACCTCGTCGGCGACGTCGATCAGCATCGCGCCCCTGGGCGCCTGCAGCGTCCTGCCGTCGATCTCGAGGGTGACCAGATCCTGACTCATAGGGATATCCTGCGCCGGGGCATTCAGGCGGCCTGCGCCACGGGGCTCTTGCCGTGCCGAATGTAATGTTCGAACTCGTGCCGATAGTGCTTGAGAAAACTGCGCACCGGCATCGCTGCCGCATCACCCAGGGCACAGATGGTACGACCCTCGATCTTCGACGCGACGTCGTCGAGACGATCGAGATCCTCCAGGCGTCCGCGCCCCTCGACGATGCGGGTCAGCATCCGGTAGAGCCAGCCGGTACCCTCGCGGCACGGCGTGCACTGGCCGCAGGACTCCGAGAAATAGAAGCGGGAAATGCGCTGGAGGACCCGCACCATGTCGGTGGTCTCGTCCATCACGATCACGGCTCCGGAACCGAGCATGGAGCCCGCACGCGCGATCGAATCATAATCCATGTTGACCGCCATCATCGTATCCCCGGGTACGACCGGGACCGAAGAGCCCCCCGGAATCACGGCTTTGATCCGGCGACCGTCGAGCATGCCGCCCGCCATGTCCAGCAGATCCCTGAACGGCGTACCCAGAGGCACTTCGAAATTGCCGGGACGGTTCACGTGGCCGGATACCGAGAACAGCTTCTCACCGCCCGATTTCGGAACGCCGAGCGCGGCGAACCACTCCCCACCGTTACGCATGATGGTCGGGATGGACGCCAGAGATTCGGTATTGTTGATGGTCGTGGGCCGTCCGTACAGTCCGTAGTTCGCCGGGAAAGGTGGCTTGAAGCGCGGCTGCCCCTTCTTGCCCTCGAGGGATTCGAGCAGGGCCGTCTCCTCACCGCAGATATAGGCTCCCGCGCCGAGCGTGGCGTAAAGGTCGAAATCCACGCCCGAATCCAGAATGTCCTTGCCCAGAAAACCAGCCTCGTAGGCCTCTTTCAGGGCGGTCGTGAACCGGGTGTTGACCTCGTCCATGAACTCGCCGCGCATGTAGTTGTAGCCCACGGTCGCCCCGATCGCGTAGCCCGCGATCGCCATGCCTTCGACCAGCGCGTGCGGGTTGAAACGCAGGATATCCCGGTCCTTGCAGGTGCCAGGCTCGGATTCGTCGGAGTTGCAGACGATGTACTTCTGCCCCGGGGTGTTGCGCGGCATGAAACTCCACTTCAGTCCGGTCGGAAAGCCGGCGCCTCCGCGGCCACGCAGATTCGATTTCTTGATCTCCTCGATCACCTCGTTCGCAGGCATCCGTTCGCCGTAAACCTTCTTCAGCGCTTCATAGCCCCCGATGCTGAGGTAGGTCTCCAGAGACCATGGGTTCTCCAGTTCACGCGTTGCGAAACAGATCTGGTTGGCCATGCTTCAGGACTCCAGGCTGTCGAGAATCTCGTCCACCCGCTGGGGCGTGAGATTCTCGTAGTACACGTGGTCCACCTGCATCATCGGCGCGCCGCAGCACGCGGCGAGACATTCCTCCTCCCGCTTCAGGTAGAACTTCCCATCCGGGGTGGATTCACCAAGCCGCACGCCCAGTCGCGTCTGCAGGTGCTCGATGAGATCGTCCGCGCCGCGCAGCATGCACGAGATGTTGCTGCACACCGCGATGGTGTGGCGCCCGACCGGCCGGAGCTCGAACATCGAATAGAAAGAGGCCGCTTCGTAGACATCCATGGCGGGGATGCGGAGATATTCGGCCACCGCGTCCATGATCTCAGTGCTCAGGTACCCCTGCTCGTGCTGCGCCGCACGCAGCGCGCCCAACACCGCAGAACGGCGCTGATCCTCCGGGTAGCGCGCGAGCCACTCGTCGATTTCCTCGCGCACATGGGTGCTGAGTTCACCCTTGACCTGTTCTTGCGCGGACATTAGCGGTCCACCTCCCCGAACACGATATCCTGGGTGCCGATGATCGCCACCACGTCCGCCAGCATGTGGCCACGGGCCATTTCATCCAGTGCTGACATGTGCGCGAAACCCGCCGCCCGAACCTTTAACCGGTAGGGCTTGTTGGCCCCGTCGGAGACCAGATACACACCGAACTCGCCCTTGGGATGTTCCACGGCGGCATAGGCTTCGCCTTCAGGGAGGCAGAATCCCTCGGTGAAGAGCTTGAAATGATGGATCAAGGCCTCCATGTCGGCCTTCATTTCCTCGCGGCGTGGTGGTGCGACCTTGTAGCTCTCGAGCTGCACCGGCCCGGGGTTCGCCCGTAGCCAGTCGACACACTGGCGGATGATTCGGTTGGACTGACGCATCTCCTCGATGCGCACCAGGTAGCGATCGTAGCAGTCACCGTTCACGCCCACCGGGATGTCGAAATCCAGCCGGTCATAGACCTCGTAGGGCTGCTTGCGGCGCAGATCCCACTCCACCCCCGAGCCGCGCAGCATCGGTCCGGTCAGACCCAGCTGCCTGGCCCGCTCCGGGGTCACCACGCCGATCCCGACCGTGCGCTGTTTCCAGATCCGGTTGTCGGTAAGCAGCGTCTCGTATTCATCGACACAACCGGGGAAACGCTCGGTGAACGACTCGATGAAATCGAGCAGTGAACCCTGGCGATTCGCATTCAGCGTGTCGACTTCCGCCTGTGATTTCCAATTGGAAGCCTGGTACTTGGGCATCGACCCGGGCAGGTCGCGGGCCACGCCTCCGGGACGGTAGTAGGTTGCGTGCAGCCGCGCGCCGCTGACCGCCTCGTAGCAGTCCATCAGGTCCTCACGCTCCCGGAACGCGTACAGGAAAACCGTCATCGCACCAATGTCGAGCGCATGCGCGCCCAACCACAGCAGGTGGTTCAGAATCCGTGTGATCTCGTCGAACATCACGCGGATGTACTGCGCACGCAGTGGCGGCTCGATCTCCAGCAGCTTCTCCATCGCGAGCACGTAGCCGTGTTCGTTGCACATCATCGACACATAGTCCAGCCGGTCCATGTAGCCGATGGACTGGTTGTAGGGCTTGCTCTCGGCCAGCTTCTCGGTGCCGCGGTGCAGGAGCCCGATATGCGGATCGGCGCGCTGGATCACCTCGCCATCCATCTCCAGCACCAGGCGCAGCACGCCGTGCGCGGACGGATGCTGGGGACCGAAGTTCAGGGTGAAATTGCGAATCTCAGGCATCTTTTTCCTCTTCGGCCTTTTCACCCGTCGCATACCGGTGATCGTCGCGGATCACCTTGGGTACCAGCACGCGGGGTTCGATCGTCACCGGCTGATACACCACCCGCTGCTGTTCCGGGTCGTAGCGCATCTCCACATGTCCGATCAGCGGAAAATCCTTGCGGAACGGATGCCCGACAAAACCGTAGTCGGTGAGGATGCGACGCAGGTCGGGATGCCCGGTGAACAGGATGCCGAACAGGTCGAAGGCCTCCCGTTCGAACCAGTTGGCGCCAGCCCAGACGCCGGTCACCGACTCGATCTCCGGAAATTCGTCGTCGGGGAGCCAGGCACGAACCCGCAGGCGCCGGTTGTGTACGACCGACAGCAGGTGCATCACCACCGCGAAACGGGGACCGGCGCGATCGTGCAGATCGGGCGCCTCGTCAAAGGTGAAGCGACCGGAGGTTGCGGGCGAGACGCCGCGGCTGAAGCCCTGGGCCGAAGCCGAATCGGTGGACCACTCACTGCGGCCATACTCGAGATAGTCGACGCCGCAGAGATCGATCAGCATGTCGAAAGCCAACGCCGGGTGGTCGCGCAGGCCTTGCGCGACCACGATCCAGTCTCCCGGCAGGACCTCCACCGTGACCTCATCGTGGCGCACCGTAAGCGACTGCAACTGCGGCCCGAATTCGGCCTTGAGCACATCGATCCAGCTCTTGCTTTCGGACATCGGCTTCCCCGGGCTCAGCGCGCGATCGTGTTCGTGCGGCGGATCTTGTTCTGCAACTGGATGATCCCATAGAGCAGTGCTTCGGCGGTCGGCGGACAGCCGGGGACATACACGTCGACAGGCACGATGCGGTCGCAGCCCCGGACGACGGCATAGGAATAATGGTAGTAGCCACCCCCGTTCGCGCAGGACCCCATCGAGATCACCCAGCGCGGCTCGGCCATCTGGTCATAGACCTTGCGCAGCGCAGGAGCCATCTTGTTCACCAGCGTACCGGCGACGATCATCACGTCGGACTGCCTGGGACTCGGCCGGAACACGATTCCGAAACGGTCCAGGTCATAACGCGCGGCGCCCGCGTGCATCATCTCCACCGCACAACAGGCAAGACCGAAGGTCATCGGCCACAACGATCCGGTGCGGGCCCAGTTGATCAGCTTGTCGGCGGAAGTGGTGACGAAACCCTTCTCCAGAACCCCTTCTATTCCCACTCGAGGGCCCCCTTCTTCCATTCGTAGATGAATCCGATCACCAGGATGGTCAGAAACAGCCCCATTGCGAGCAGGCCGAACAGACCGATCTCGTCGAGGGCCACCGCCCACGGAAACAGGAAGGCGATCTCCAGATCGAAAATGATGAACAGGATGGCGACGAGATAAAAGCGGACGTCGAACTTGAGGCGGGAATCCTCGAACGCCTCGAAACCGCACTCATACGGGGAATCCTTGGCGGCATCGGGCTTGCGCGGCCCAATGGCCATGCCGAGAGCCAGAGGAACGATGCCAACCACGGCTCCCACGACCAGGAACACCAGGATGGGTAGATAGCCTTCCAGCATTCTCATCTCCCGACCGCCGCCACTCGGTGGCGGGTTTGCGGTGCCGACGGCCGTTTGGGCGCGCCGCTCATGTGCAGGGTGAGGCAGGGATTCGAGTACTCGACCTCCCGGGATCACACCCCAAGCACTCCGGGAGTCTAGGGGATGCCCGGAAACAGTGTCAAGTTGCCTTAATATTGTAAGTTACTGATATTAAGGTCTTTGTTCTGATCGCCCGGGACCCGTACCGAGCCCGGCGCGAGCATTGAAATGGTGCAGATGGTGGGACTCGAACCCACACGGCTTTCGCCACTACCCCCTCAAGATAGCGTGTCTACCAATTCCACCACATCTGCGTGAACTGCAAGCGACGACGAGGCGCCCGGTACCCTGCTCAGAGCCGGGCTGAACAACCTTCCTACTCCGGAATATCGCCCGGCCGTATCGGAGCCGGCGCTGAATCGAGCGGCAGGGTGTCGTCGAGCACCCGTTCCTGCCGCGCTTCTTCGCGCATCTGGTCGATCAGGCTCCTTGCCTCCGGAACCGAGGCCGCGAGGTACGCCAGTGTCAGGCTGTTGGCGAAGAATACCACCGCCAGGACCGCCGTGGCTCGACTGAGAAAATTGGCCGAACCACGGGCGCCGAACACCGTCGCCGAGGCACCGCTGCCGAAAGCCGCACCCGCATCCGCGCCCTTGCCGTGTTGCATCAGAATCAGCGCGATGAGCGCGACAGCCACGAGGACCTGCACCACCAGAAGAATGCCGTAGATCATGCGGATTCCTGTGACTGCACGCCGACGGCGGCATTTACGATGGCAGTGAACGCGTCCGCATCCAGGGATGCGCCGCCGATCAGGCCGCCATCGATATCCGGGAGCGCAAACAGGCCCGCGGCGTTGTCCGCCTTCACGCTACCGCCGTAGAGGATCCGCAGAGAAGCGGCCACAGACGTACTCCGCGCGGCCACCCGGTTGCGGATGAATGCGTGCACCTCGGCCGCCTGCTCGGGGGATGCGGTCAGGCCTGTACCGATGGCCCAGACCGGCTCGTAAGCCACCACACCGCTGGAGAGCGCTTCGACGCCGGCCAGGTCGAGAACAGCATCGAGCTGCTCCGCCACGACCGACTCGGTGCGACCCGCTTCACGATCCTCCAGCAACTCGCCCACGCAGAGGATCGGCACCAGCCCGGCGGCCTGCGCTGCCACAAATTTCCGTGCCACCCAGAGGCTGTCTTCCTGTTCACGCGCCCGGCGTTCGGAGTGACCCACGATTGCGTAGCGACACCCGATCTCGCGCAGCATGTCGGCCGCAATCTCACCAGTGAACGCACCCGACTTCTCGTCCGAGCAATCCTGACCACCCACCTCGATGGCATGATCCTGGAGCTGAGCGATCACGGACGGCAAATAGAGGGCCGGCGGACAGACGGCGACGTCCACGGCATCGTGGCCGGGGATCGCCTCCATGAGCGCGGACAGAAGAGCCCGGTTCGCCTCCAGCGAGCCGTTCATTTTCCAGTTACCGGCTACCAGAGCCTTGCGCATTTCGCCGACCTCACAAAGCTTGAATGAGGCGCGGGATGTTACCGGCGCGCAGGTTGCAAATCAACCGGAACCCCCGAGCGCGTTCCGGATGACACCCGCGATGCGCTCGGCGGCGGCCTCAATCTGATCGAGATCCTGACCTTCCACCATGACCCGCACCAGTGGTTCGGTTCCCGATGGTCGCAGCAGTACACGCCCGGTTTCCGCCAACTCCATCTCCACCTGATCCACCACTCTGCGCACCGCAGGCGCCTCGAGGATCGCGGCCGCAGACCCCTCGACCGGCACGTTGACCAGCGTCTGGGGATATTTCTGCATGACCCTGCGCAACTCCGACAGCGTTTTCCCGGTCCGGTGCATCAGGTGCGCCACGCGCAAAGCCGCCACCGTGCCATCCCCCGTGGTCGTGTGTCCCAGACATACAATGTGACCCGAGCCTTCGCCACCCAAATGCCAGCCGTTCCGTCGCAGTTCCTCGAGCACGTAACGGTCTCCGACCTGCGCGCGCACGAACGGGATACCCGCTTCACCCAGCGCAAGTTCCAGCCCCAGGTTGCTCATCTGCGTCCCGACCACCCCGCCGGCAAAGGCACCATCCGCCTGTTCCGACAGGGCCAGAATTCCCAGGATCTCGTCCCCGTCGACGATCGCGCCTCGCTCGTCGATCAGGATCACCCGGTCACCGTCACCGTCCAGCGCGATACCGAGATCGGCCCCCGAGGCGATCACCTGCTGACGCAGCTGCTCCGGGTGCAGGGCTCCACAATCCAAGTTGATGTTGTAGCCATCGGGCTCGACGCCCAGGGTTTCGACATCGGCGCCGAGTTCGTCGAAGACCTGAGGTGACACGTTGTAGGTCGCTCCGTTCGCGCAGTCGATCACAAGGCGGAGTCCGCGCAGCTCAGACCGGGCGGGGATCGCACTCTTGCAGAACTCGATATAGCGCCCGGCCGCGTCGACAATGCGCTCGGCCTTGCCGAGTCTGCGGTGATCGAAGTCGCCGATGGGACTTTCCAGGCTTTCTTCGATGGCGGACTCGAGTTCGTCCGGCAGCTTGTCCCCTTCCGGGGTGAAGAACTTGAACCCATTGTCGTGATAGGGGTTGTGCGAAGCACTGATCACCACGCCCGCCGCTGCGCGAAAGGTGCGCGTGAGATAGGCCACGGCTGGCGTAGGCATCGGCCCCAGCAACGCGATGTCGGTCCCCGCAGCCGACAGGCCCGCCTCGAAAGCGGACTCGAACATATAGCCGGACACGCGGGTGTCCTTACCGATCAACACCGGCCCGGGTCGTTGCCGCCCCAGCACCTCGCCCACCGCATGGCCCAACCGCAATGCGAAGTCCGGTGTCATCGGCCAGCGCCCTGTGCGACCGCGAATCCCGTCCGTACCGAAATACTTCCCCATGGGTCTACTCCTCCGACACGCTCGGCAGCCCGAGCGCCGCATGTATGGCCAGCGCATCCGCCGTTTCCCGGACATCATGCACCCTTACGATGTGCGCCCCGGCCTGCACCGCAAGCAACGCGGCCGTCACGCTTCCGATCATCCGTTCATCCACGGGGCGGTCTCCCAACAGCGACCCGATCATGGCCTTTCGCGATACACCCACCATCAGCGGGTAGCCCAGGGCCGCGAACCGCGGAAGCGCACGAAACAGCGCGCGGTTGTGCTCCAGGGTCTTGCCAAACCCGAACCCGGGATCGAGTACGATGCGCTCAGGTGCGACACCCCCCACCAGCACCGCCTGAGCGCGCGCGCTCAGAAATTCCTCGACCTCTTCGACCACATCCCGGTACTCGGGCCGCTCCTGCATGGAGCGCGGCACACCCCGCATGTGCATCAGACACACCGCGGCGTCGCTCTCGATGGCGGCCCGCAGGGCTCCTGGTGCACGCAGGGCGTTGACGTCGTTGATCATGCTGGCACCCGCGACCACGGCCTCGCGCATCACTTCGGGCTTGCTGGTGTCGATCGACAGCGGGACATCCAATGCAGCACGGAGCGCCTTCAGCAGGGGGACCACGCGCTGCAGCTCCACCTCCAGCGGCACACCCGGCGATCCCGGCCGGGTCGACTCTCCACCCACGTCGATGATGTCCGCGCCCGCCGCCACCATGTCACGACCGTGGGCCAGCGCGTCTGTGAGGCTGTCGAAACGCCCGCCGTCGGAAAAGGAGTCCGGCGTCACGTTCAGTACCCCCATGATCAGGGGGCGATCCAGTACCCGGGTGTGGGTACCGGCGCGCAGGGTCAGGCTTGGCAGCATGGGAGAGGATGGTAATGGAATCGCCACAAAAAAGGGGCACCCGGTTCAGAACCGGGTACCCCTGTCGTACCGTGCCAGGGAAAATCAGGCCTGCGGCGCAGCGTCCCCGAGAACGCCGGGGTCCGGCTCGCCACCCGGCGTGGCGCCGGGTCCCGGACGATCCGCGGAGTCCTCATCCCGCCAGTCGACCGGAGGTCGCGGCTCGCGGCCTTCCATTACGTCGGTGATCTGCGGCTCGTCGATGGTTTCGTACTTGATCAACGCCGCAGCCATGGCGTGCAGCTTGTCCAGATTGTCGGTCAGGATCGTCTTCGCCCGCTCATAGGCGGTATCGATGACCCGCCGCACTTCCTCGTCGATCGCATGCGCGGTCTCGTCGGACATGTGCTTGGTCTGGGTGACCTGGCGCCCCAGGAAGACCTCACCCTCATCCTCGCCATAGGCCAGCGGACCCAGACGGTCGGACAGCCCCCACTTGGTGACCATGTTGCGGGCGATCATCGTGGCACGCTCGATGTCGTTGGAGGCCCCGGTGGTGACGCGGTCGGCACCGAAGATGATCTCTTCGGCGATCCGCCCCCCGAACAGACTTGCGATCTGGCTTTCCAGTCGTGTCTTGGAGTGGCTGTAGCGATCCTCCTCGGGCAGGAACATGGTGACGCCGAGGGCACGCCCGCGGGGGATGATGCTGACCTTGTAGACCGGGTCGTGCTCGGGCACCGTACGACCGACGATCGCGTGACCCGCCTCGTGATACGCGGTCAGCTTCTTCTCGGCCTCGCTCATCACCATGGACTTGCGCTCCGCGCCCATCATGATCTTGTCCTTGGCGCGTTCGAAATCGGACATGTCCACCGTGCGCTTGCCGGAGCGCGCGGCGAACAGGGCCGCCTCGTTCACCAGGTTGGCCAGATCGGCCCCCGAGAACCCGGGCGTGCCGCGAGCGATCAGCGACGGCCGCACGTCGTCGGACAGGGGCACCTTGCGCATGTGCACCTTCAGGATCTGCTCCCGTCCACGAACGTCCGGGGCGGGGACCACGACCTGACGGTCGAATCGGCCAGGCCGCAGCAGTGCCGGATCGAGCACGTCCGGTCGGTTGGTCGCCGCGATCACGATGACGCCCTCATTGCCCTCGAAACCGTCCATTTCCACGAGCAACTGGTTCAGGGTCTGTTCGCGCTCGTCGTGACCGCCACCCAGACCGGCGCCACGATGGCGGCCCACCGCATCGATTTCATCGATGAAAATGATGCAGGGCGCATGCTTCTTGGCCGTCTCGAACATGTCCCGGACGCGCGACGCACCAACGCCGACGAACATCTCCACGAAGTCGGAACCCGAGATGGTGAAGAAGGGCACCTTCGCCTCTCCCGCGATGGCCTTGGCCAGCAGGGTCTTGCCCGTGCCGGGGGAGCCGACCATCAGCACGCCGCGCGGAATCTTCCCGCCCAGTTTCTGGAACTTCGAGGGGTCGCGCAGGAAGTCGACCAGTTCGGACACCTCCTCCTTGGCCTCGTCACATCCGGCCACATCGGCAAAGGTCACCTTGACCTGGTCCTCGGACATCATCTTGGCCTTGCTCTTGCCAAACGACATCGCACCCCGACCACCGGCTCCGCCGCCCTGCATCTGGCGCATGAAGTAGATCCACACACCAATCAGCAGCAGCATCGGGAACCAGCTGATGAGGATATCCATCAGCAGAGAGCGCCGCTGCGGTTCCTGTGCGCGGATCTCGACGTTGTTCGCGAGCAGGTCTCCGATCAGGCCCGGATCGTTCGGGCTCTCGGTGCGGAACGACCGGCCGTCGATCGTCGTGCCACGGACCGTGCTCCCTTCGATGGTGACGCTCTTGATGCGCCCCGCCTTTACGTCGCTGATGAACGAGGAGTACGTCTTGCTCCCCGTCTCCTGTTGCGGCTCGGGACTGAAGTTGTTGAACACGGACATCAACACGACCGCGATCACCGCCCAGATCACCAGGTTCTTTACCAGGCCATTCAAAATGCCACCTCGATATCGATGAGTTCGCTTGCGCGAACGTTACACATGCCGGAGCTCCCGCGCCAATACGTACACTTCCCGTGACCGTGGCCGCGAGGCCTCCGGTTTGCGCACCGCCACCCGTCGAAACCGGCCGCGAAGCTGGCGAAGAAATTCATCGGATCCTTCTCCCTGAAAAACTTTGACGAGAAAAGCGCCTCCAGGTTTCAAAATACGTAGCGCAAGATCCGCGGCCAGCTCGCACAGGTACATTGCACGCGGCTGATCCACCGCGCCTGTTCCGGACAGATTGGGGGCCATATCGGAAATCACAAGGTCGGCCGGCTCATCCCCCAGACGTTCCATGATCGCCTGCAGCACGGCCTCCTCGCGAAAATCGCCGATCACGATCTCGACCCCCGGTATCGGGTCCATGGGCAGGATATCCGAAGCGACCACGAAACCGTGCCGACCCACGCGCCCGGCGGCGTATTGGCTCCAGCCGCCCGGCGCCGCACCCAGATCGACAACCCGCATGCCGGGAAGGAACAGACGGTCCCGACGATCCAGCTCGACCAGCTTGTACACCGCGCGGGACCGGTAGCCCTCGTTCTGGGCGCGTGTCACGTACGGGTCGTCAAA
>SLNI01000228.1 GCA_007133115.1 Thioalkalivibrio sp.
CTCGGTACGCAGCCAGCGGTCGCTTACGGCCGCCTTTCCGGCCCGCACCTTGCGGGCCTGTACTTCCCTCCACTGCGCGATGGTCTCCCAGAATCGCTGATATTCGCGTTCGAGGGTGGTGCGCCAGCTGTCCTGGATAAGCCCGGCCTCGGACAGCGCCATCAGCCTGCCAAACTGCATCTGCAGGCGGGCACGCTGAATCCTGAAGTCGGGTACGCGGCGGCGGCCGTGGACGAGGCCGACCCAGGCCAGAAGGTTGATGACCCATTTGGAGGGGTCGTACTGCCACCAACGTACGCCGTTACGGTAATCGGCCTGAAACGCATGGTGATAGTTGTGGTACCCCTCGCCCCAGGTCAGCAACGCCACCAGCGCGTTGTCCACCGCGGTGTTCTCGTCGCTGTACGGGCGCCGCCCCCACATGTGAGCCAGGGAGTTGATGAAAAAGGTGAAATGATGGCTCAGCACGAGGCGCAGCACGCCGGCCAGCAGCAGCATCCCGATCAGATCCCCGGACAGCAGCCCCAGCACGATCGGGAAACCGAGGTTGGTCGCCCAAACCAGGGCCCAGTAATGCCGGTGCTGCCACATCACGATCGAATCTTTTTCCAGATCCTTCACGCGCGAATAATCGGCTTCGGTCGTCGGCCATTCGCGCAACATCCAGCCCATGTGCGCATGCCAGAATCCCCTCTTGATGGAATGCGGGTCGCGTTCCACATCATCCACGTAGCGGTGATGCACCCGGTGCCGCGCCGCCCAGTTCAGAATGCTGTTCTGGAGCGCCATGCCGCCGAAGATCGCCAGCACCAGACGCACCGACGCATGTGCCTTGAACGTGCGGTGCGCCCAGAGCCGGTGGTACCCCACGGTGATGCTCATGCCGTTCAGAACCAGAAAAACGGCCAGGAAGACCCAGGCCGCGCTGCTGAAACCCTGGGTAAAGCCCCACCAGGGCACCACGACCAGCGCTGTAAGGTTGATCCCCGCGAAAAAGAACACGTTGGACCAGACGAAGGGGGGCTTCTTGCTTTCGGACATGGAGAGTACCGTGTTGGAAATGCCGGCCGCTCCGGCAAACGGGGGGTTCGTTCCCGGCAACGGCCTTCAGTATAACTGCCGAAAGGCAGCGGGGTGCAGGGACCTCACCGGTCCGGCCCTTCGGGCTTCTCCCGTTCCCGTTCCTGGGCGTAGCGATGAAGGAAGCGGTCCAACTGATTCGCGAAGGCCTGGCGATCGCGGGCGTGCAGCGCTGGCGGGCCGCCCGTGTCGACCCCGGAGGCGCGCAGGGTTTCCATGAAGTCACGCACGTCGAGTCGCGACCGGATGGTGTCGGCGCTGTACAGTTCTCCACGTGGATTGAGCGCGTGACCGCCTTTTTCGATCACTTCAGCAGCCAGCGGGATGTCGGCGGTGATCACCAGGTCACCCGGTTCGAGCCGAGTCACGATCTCGTTGTCCGCAACGTCGAACCCCGCCCCCACCTGCACACTGCGGACAAAGCGCGAAGGCGGCACGCGCATCGGCTGGTTGGCCACCAGGGTCACCAGTACCTGCACCCTTTCCGCGGCCCGAAACAGGATTTCCTTGATCACCACCGGACAGGCGTCGGCATCGACCCAGATCTTCATCATGGCGGCGATCATCGCCCGGGCGTCTCTTCCGTGCAATGCAAACGAACCCTCCTCCCCATGGAAGGGGCACCCGCACCCAATGCGCCCCGACCCTGCCCGGTTGATCTATGCTTGCCCCGGATAGCCGGACGTTACCCGGACCGCTGTGAGCCCCGATGATGAAGAAACCGATACCTGCCCTCGCCCTTGCGTTGACGCTCACGCCCATGACGCTGTTGGCGGGCGCGGAAAATTTTCGCACCTGTATCGACGGAATTGGCAAACAGGCCATACAGGAGGGCGTCGACCGCACCGTCACGGAGCGGGTGCTGGGCCAGGTCGAGTATCTGGAACGGGTCATCGAACTGGACCGCCAGCAGCCCGAATTCACGACCCCTTTCGCCGATTATCTCGGGCGAAGGGTCACGGACCGACGCATCCAGCAGGGCCGCGCATTGCTGAGCGAACACCGAGCGCTGCTCAACCGCGTTCAGGCAGCGACGGGAATCCCCCCCGCGTATCTTCTGGCCTTCTGGGGTCTGGAAACCAACTACGGAAGCTACTTCGGGCGCATGTCCGTGCCCAGCGCACTCGCCACGCTGGCCTGCGATCCCCGACGCAGCGAGTATTTCACCGGAGAACTGATCGCCGCGCTGCGTATCGTCGAGGAAGGCGCGATTCCGCTCGAGCGGATGGAAGGCTCATGGGCAGGCGCGATGGGACACGTCCAGTTCATGCCGTCGGTATTCCTGCGGCACGCGGTCGATGGCGACGGCGACGGTCGACGCGACCTCTGGAACAGCATCCCGGATGCCATGATGTCCGCAGGCCATTTCCTGAAAGACCTCGGCTGGGATCCGGGGTATCGCTGGGGCCGGGAAGTCCTCCTCCCGCCGGGCTTCGATTACGGCCTCGCCGGTCGCACGGCCCGACAACCCCTGCATGACTGGCGCGAAGCAGGCGTCACCGACGTTTCGGGTCGCCCGGTGGCCAGCCTGGACATCGAAGCCGCGCTGCTGCTGCCTTCCGGGCATCAGGGGCCTGCATTCCTGGTGTACGACAACTTCGAGTCGATCCTGGGCTGGAACCGCTCCGAGTTCTTCGCGCTATCGGTCGGGCATCTGGCCGACCGGATCTCCGGCGCCCCTCCCCTGCGCACGCCACCTCCGGCCGACGCCCCCCGCCTTTCGCGTGATCAGGTCATGCAACTTCAGACCACCCTCAATGCGCTTGGCTTCGACAGCGGAGAGGCGGACGGCATCCTTGGACCCGCGACACGGAACGGCATCCGCGCCTATCAGCAGGAAACGGGCATGATCCCCGACGGATTCCCCAGCCGGACGCTGCTGGGAAGACTGGGCATACCCTCCTGATCCTACGGTTCGTGCCTGAAGGTCGGAACCTGACGGAAGCAGGCTTCAATCGGCGCGATCCCGTTGCGCGCGCCAGCGCTGATACTGCGGCCAGTCCCGATAGGCGCCGCTGGCCACGTAGTCCAGACGCGCGAGAAAACTGTCGAGCAGGTCCTGCCGGGTCGCATCGGGCAGCTGGCCGGCATGGTCGATCAGCCACGTGCTGTCCATGCGAAACGCCTCTTCCCCGTCTTCGGCAAAGAACACGAGTCCGGGACGGTGCGCCAGGGCCAACGCCTGAGCCAGCACCTCCGCGGTCCCGAAGCGGCCGTCGGGCAACACGGCGGTTCCACCCTCGTCGCTATTGAGCTGCAGGACATGGAACCCCGCGAGCACCTCCTGCACTTCCGGGTGTTCCAGGATCTGCATGCGGAACCGGCGGCATTCCTCGCAGTCGTGGCGCTCGAACAGGACGAGTGCGGGCCGCGGGTTGGCTTGCCGCTGCGCGGCCAGATCCGCAGGGGGTTGTTGAAACCCGCTGATCGCAGTCGCAGATGCGGTCGTTGCGGTACCCGAGGGCGCCCCGGAAGCATCCGCCTCGATCAACGCCGCGGCGAAATCCCGGAGCGATTGCTCCTGCCAGGCGTCCGATTCGAGGTAGTCGAGGATCACATGCATGCGGACCGCATCGGCAAATCCGACGAAGCGAAGCATGCGTTCACCGGATGCATCGAAAAACATGAGGGTCGGCGTGAACGTCGCGCGCTCGCGCTCGGACAATTCCCTCGCCCGATACGTCTCCCCGTCCAACGCCGTCATCTCGACATCGCTGAAGACATCGACCGCGATCACATCGAACTGCCCGGACAGACGCCGCACGATATCGGGATCCTGAAACGTACTGCGCGCCATCGCGACACAGTGCAGGCAGGTCTCCGCGCTGAAAAACAGGGCGATGCCGCGTTTCCCGCGTGCGACTGCATCATCGAGATCCCCGGGCAGATCATAGAAGGTCGGCGCGAACCAATCCGGGTATTCCAGCCTCTCCCGTGCCTCGACAGGGGGCACCAGAAGTGACAGCAGCGCCAGTACCGGCAGCGCGCACGCGAACAGGCGCACCGGCATCCGAGGATGATCGAGCGTAGGAAATGACCGCATCATCGGCCTCCGTTTGGACCCACTAACCGTGAAGCTGTTCAGGGAGAGACGTCCACGGCTCCCGGAAAATTCCGGCCGCCGGGTCCGCTCGGACATGGGTCGACCACCAGGATTCAAATCTCCCCTTTACGGCTTGATTGTTTTGCGTTTTCCACCTATCAAGCATAGCTTCAGGTTCGCTCTGGACGCAGTCGAGAGCTCAAAGTGGGGTCCGAGAGCACTCCACGCGCGCACGGCTTGGCACCTACCGCTGCTTTCGCGAGGCACGACTGGATGGATCAAGAAACCGCCGCTCCCGAATCGGCGCCCAACGAAAAGGCCTCGACAAACACCGAATTCCTGCGGCGGCTGCCGCAGGAATTCGACGACCTCGTTGATCACTGGCATATCATCCGCAAGCGCTCCTGTCCCCTGTACGATCTGAAGAACCTGCGAGAACGCACCGAGAGACTCGTGGAGTACCTCAGGGACAAGCAGGTGGA